>NZ_JBFPEZ010000026.1:0-122283 GCF_040838225.1 Xenorhabdus sp. SGI246 | reverse complement strand
TTTACGATTGCCTACCTGAGGAAAAACACCTCACGGGAAAGAAATTTACCCAACGTATAGAAAGAACCCATCTCACCCTGCGTATCCGGATAAAGAGGCTGAATCGAAAAACGATAGGCTATTCCAAATCCGAAGAAATACACGATAAAGTGATAGGAACGTTTATTGAGCGTGAATACTACTTTCTCTAAGCAATCTAACCATTGGAAGCATAACCAAAACGTATTGCCGAACTGACCGGTCAAAGAAGTGATCAAAAATGGTTTGTTGTTTATGGCGATAATGCAGAGCAAACGTTACAGCGTCTGGAAGCATTTATCCCTAAACTGGATGCAGAAAAACAGCAAGGTATGATCACAAGTTATCAACGCCTACCGCTATCTTCCCTTGCACAGCAACATAAAGATCTGGAACTGCTTAAAGCCGCTATTCCGAATATTATCATGCGTCTGACAGAAGCCGGCCTGCCGGTTAAACAACCCGATATCCGCCCTATGACTGTCACACCCAATAACTGGCTCAACAGTGTTGTCAGTGAGGGATGGCGTTTGATGTGGATCACTTTGCCCAACGGTCAGAGCGGTGTCTTGTTGCCAGTAACGGGGGTAAAAGACAGCGTGCTTATGCGTCAGTTAGCGGAAAAACAAGCCGGTATCAGTTGGGTAGACCGCAAACTGGCATTCGATGAAATGTTTCAATTTTATCGCACCATACTTGGCTGGTTGCTGGCTGGTTCAGTTGTGTTAATCGGAATAAGTTATCTCATTCGACTTGGCTTACGCCGTGGCACAATCAGTATATTGCCGTCACTGCTATCCCTCGGATGTGCCTTGGCTGTTCTTGGTTTCAGTGGCTACAGCCTTAATCTTTTCTCAATATTAGCATTGGTGCTGGTACTGGGAATTGGTATCAACTATACCCTGTTTTTCAGTAACCCTCGCGGCACACCACTCACTTCACTATTGGCGATCACGGTCGCGATGTGCACTTCACTGCTGACTCTGGGTATGTTGGCATTCAGTAGTACTCAGGCAATCAGTAGCTTTGGTATTGTCTTATGCAGTGGGATTTTCACTGCATTTCTGCTCTCGCCACTGGCAATGCCTGAACGTCCCAAAAGGAACAAAAAAGCATGATGCGTTTCTTCATTCTATCACTGATATGTCTGCTGGCAGCTTGTACCAACCTTCCCAAACAGGGTACTCCTAGCGCATGGCTTAAACCGGGAGTACGTATCTCACTGCCTGAACCGAGTATAGTGCCTGCCATTAATGAACAACAATTATTAACGGCAACCGTGAATGGCAAACAGCAATCGCTGATTGTCCTGCTTAATGCCAATGAACATCAGTTATCATTGGCTGGCCTGTCGTCACTGGGTATTCGCCTGTTCAGGTTAAACTACGATAAAGATGGCATTCATACCGAACAATCCCTTGTATTGCCGGAAATTCCACCCGCCAGTCAAGTCTTGGCAGATATCATGCTCAGTTATTGGCCGGTTACCGCATGGATTCCGCTTTTACCCGAAGGGTGGACGCTACAGGACACCAATAAAATCCGTCAATTACATGATAATAAAGGAAAATTAATTACAGAAATCCATTATGACAGCCAAAATGGCAAACGACGTCCGGTACACGTCCAGCAATTTATTTTTGGTTATGACATCGCGATTCAGCATTTAGAAGAGTAAAACATGATTTATATTTCTGCCGTGGGTATGCTCAATGCTCTGGGTAATAATGTAGATGACATCGCGCAGAATCTTATGCAGGGGCATGCTCCCGGCATGTATGCGCGCTCTGGTTGGTTACAGCCCAATAAAGTCTGCTGTCTGGGGGGAATTGATGCTGAATTACCGGCCATTCCTGCTCACTTGCACAAACACAATAGCCGTAACAATCAACTACTACTGGCTGCTTTAATGCAGATAAAACCACAAGTCGATGAAGCCATAAAACAGTATGGACGAGCACGGGTTGCTGTCATTATGGGAACCAGTACTTCCGGCCTTAATGAAGGTGACAAACATGTCAGCCGGACAGTAAATCAACAAGCTGATGAGCACTATCACTATTACCAACAGGAACTGGGTGATCCTTCTCGGTTCATTGCCAACTATCTTGGTATTGAAGGGCCTGCTTTCACTATTTCCACGGCTTGTTCCTCCAGTTCACGAGCAATTATCAGTGGCCAACGCCTGATCGAAATGGACATGGCAGATGTGGCGATTGTCGGTGGTGCAGATACACTCAGCCGTATGCCAATCAACGGATTTAACAGCCTTGAGGCACTCTCTGAAACATTGTGTGAACCATTTTGCAACGATCGTCAGGGTATTACCATTGGTGAGGCTTCAACTCTGTTACTCCTGACACGGGCACCTCATCCCGTTGCACTGCTCGGTGTAGGAGAATCCAGCGATGCGTGGCATATGTCAGCCCCGCATCCTGAAGGAAAAGGAGCTATCGAAGCCATTAACATGGCATTGAACAATGCAGGACTCTCCCCACAAGAAATTGGTTATATAAATCTGCATGGAACAGGTACAAAACTCAATGACCAGATGGAATCCCTTATCATTAACCAGCTCTTTGGTGAGAACATTCCTTGCAGTTCAACCAAGCATTTGACAGGCCATACTCTGGGAGCTGCTGGTGCCTGTGAAGCCGGCCTTTGCTGGCTGTTGCTGACCTATAATTTACCGCTGCCACCACAAGATTTTTCCCGCTCAGGCATAGATACATCACTGGCGAACTGTGGCCTGCTGACTCAACCCAGACAGTTAGAAAAACCCATTGTGATGTCCAATTCATTTGCTTTTGGCGGAAATAACACCAGCCTGATCCTGGGAGCTGTATGATGCCTGGTTATTCACCCATTGATCGCTATTTACCTGTTGATCACTACATTCCCCATGAAGCACCAATGGTATTACTGGAAAAGATTATCAATGTTTCCAGCGAAAGTGTTCATTGTCAGGTGACAGTTAACAAACAAGGTGTACTGTCATCTTTCCTCAATGAAGAAAATCACCTGCCAAACTGGTTTGCCATTGAAATAATGGCACAAACTATCGGCGTTTGGTCTGGCTGGCATCGTAAAGAACGACAAGAAGAGGACTCTTCTTTAGGCATGTTATTGGGCGGCAGAGCTGTACGTTGTCAAGTGCCCGTCTTCACACATGGCAGTGTCTTAGATATTCGAATGAATCTGTTACTACAGGATGAAAAATTCGGCAGTTTTGAAGGTGAAATTAGCTGTAACGGCGCTGTGCTGGCAACAGGACGTCTGAACACTTATCAACCAGAAAAAGAAGAGATTAAACAACTATTTAAACGGGATGGGACAGTATAATGCGTTCAGTTTTAGTGACCGGTGCCAGTAAAGGGATCGGCAGGGCAATCGCCTGCCAATTGGCAGCAGATGGGTTCACCGCCATTGTTCATTATCACCGTGATGCGAAAGGTGCAGAAGCAACACTTGAGCAGATCCAAACCAACGGAGGTAATGGGCGGATACTGAGTTTTGATATCTCAGATCGCGACACCTGCCGCACAATTTTGGAAAAAGACATCGAAATGCACGGAGCTTACTACGGCATTGTCTGTAATGCCGGCATTGCTAAAGATGGGGCGTTCCCGGCACTGGACGGGAGTGAGTGGGATAGTGTCATTCATACCAATCTGGATGGCTTTTATAATGTTATCCATCCCTGCATCATGCCAATGATTGGCCTGCGTCAGGGGGGGCGAATTATCACACTGTCATCGGTTTCCGGTTTGATGGGTAACCGCGGGCAAGTCAACTACAGTGCTGCTAAAGCGGGAATTATAGGAGCAACAAAAGCGCTCGCAATCGAACTGGCAAAACGAAAAATCACCGTGAATTGCATCGCACCGGGGCTGATTGATACAGATATGGTTCAAATTGAAGAGCCTGCTTTAAAAGAAGCTATACATATGATCCCGATGAAACGTATGGGGCAAGCCAATGAAGTTGCTGGTCTTGCCAGCTATTTGATGTCTGACATTGCCGGTTATGTCACCCGCCAGGTGATTTCAATCAACGGAGGAATGCTATGACTCGCAGGGTAGTCATCACAGGAATGGGCGGCATTACCGCTTTAGGCCACGGCTGGCAATCCGTTTTTTCCGGTTTAAAAGCCGGTACGAATGCAGTGCAGCAAATGGCTGAGTGGGCAGAATATGACGGGCTTAATACTCATCTTGGTGCACCAGTGACAGATTTCACTTTGCCTGAGCACTATACTCGCAAGCGTATTCGCTCCATGGGGCGTGTTTCACTCATGTCAACACGCGCCACTGAACTGGCTCTTGAAATGGCAGGTCTACTTGGTGATCCAGTACTCACTAATGGTGAAACAGGTATTGCTTATGGCTCTTCAACAGGCAGCACTAAACCGGTTAGTGAATTCGCCACTATGCTGACTGAAAAACACACCAACAATATTACCGGTACAACTTATGTACAGATGATGCCCCATACCACAGCGGTTAACACAGGTTTATTCTTTGGGCTGCGTGGCAGAGTCATCCCAACCTCAAGCGCCTGTACCTCAGGCAGCCAAGCCATTGGTTATGCCTGGGAAGCCATTCGTAATGGCTATCAGACTGTGATGGTCGCTGGTGGTGCAGAAGAGTTATGCCCATCAGAAGCGGCAGTCTTTGATACCTTGTTCGCCACCAGCCAAAAAAACAGCATGCCAAGAACGACCCCTTCGCCATTTGACATAAACCGTGATGGTTTGGTGATCGGCGAAGGCGCCGGAACGCTTATTCTTGAAGATCTGGAACATGCCAAAGCTCGTGGAGCAAAAATTTATGGCGAAATCATTGGATTTGCCACTAACTGTGACGCCTCCCATATCACTCAGCCAAAATCAGAAACGATGCAAATCTGTATGGAAATGGCGCTGAAATCCGCAGGGCTTCGGCCAGCAGATATCGGTTATATCAGCGCTCACGGCACAGCAACAGATCGGGGAGATATTGCAGAGAGTCAGGCGACTGCCAATATTTTCGCTAACAAAAGTCCTATCTCGTCACTGAAAAGCTATTTCGGCCATACGCTAGGCGCTTGCGGCGCTCTGGAAGCCTGGTTAAGCATTGAAATGATGAATGAGGGTTGGTTTGCACCTACCATCAATCTAAATGAAATTGATCCAGCTTGTGGTGAGTTGGATTACATCATGCACCAGCCACGTGAAATCCAGACTGAATTTATCCAGAGCAATAACTTTGCTTTTGGCGGGATTAATACTTCGCTTGTGATTCAGCGTTGGGTTTGATTTTTATTCCGACAGTAAAAGAAGACTGAGAATATTTCATCTTGTTCTCAATATCCAAACGCTCCCAAAAGTGGAGCGTTTTATATCCTGTAAATTTCAGATTCTTCCATTTCTGCGACAGTTGGTTGTTTGACTCGCAGCACTATGGCTACTTAATTTAGTTCAAAAGTACTCACCGTATTAAATCACGCTTTGCCTTTTGGGGGCTTTTCCACATGTATTCTAAATTAATTCTGTCGATACCCTCCAAGACATAGAACCATTTATCATCCACTTTATTCATAAATCTTTTCATTCATCAGTATTAGTTTTTCTCATTGTATCTATCTGATAGAAAGGTCTATAGTCCGCACAACTCAAAATTCTTGAGCAACTTATCTACTGCTTAAATCACCAAGATATATACCAGTCCTTGGCATATATCGTTATTGCTATTCGGCAAGATCTTGATGAGAAGCAGCGCATATCTGGCTGATTTTTTTTATGTGGAGACGACAGTAGTGAAACTGCTGCGCAAAAATGACAGTGCATTTGTACCTGTCGCGGGCTTGACTGTATTTGCGATTGCTTCTGGTTACTTGATGAGCTTAATTCCATTATCGATGGCAGGTTTCAGCATCGATACTGGCTATGCTAGTTGGTTAGCCAGTGCTTATTACATCGGTTTATTAATAGGATCAATAATGATTGAGCCTGTTATTGCCAAAATAGGACATCGTTTTTCATTTGTCAGTTTTTTATTGCTTTTAGCTGTAACGGTTGTGGTATTACCTTTTTTTCCCAATAAAGAGATCTGGTTACTTGTTCGTTGCATAGCGGGAATTGCCGTTGCCGGTATTTTTGTGGTGGTTGAATCTTGGTTATTGATTGGCGATAGCCCCAAAGAGCGCGCCAGGCGTCTGGGTCTTTATATGACATCCCTCTATGGGGGAACAACACTCGGTCAACTGGGTATCGGTTTTATTGGTACGCAGGGAATAATACCTTTCGCCGCTATTCTGTCTCTGCTACTGATTGCCACTCTGCCCCCATTATTTGTACGTCATGGACAACCACCGATACTGAATCACCAACGCTTATCGCTGAAAAAAATCACCCGGTTCAGTAAGCCTGCAATTGTCGGCTGTATGACATCAGGAATTGTGATGGGCACTATCTACGGCCTGATGCCGCTATCATTAAGCCAAAGTAAGTTCAATACTGAACAAGTTGGGGTATTAATGGCTGCTATTATTCTGGGTGGGATGGTAATTCAGCCGATTATCAGCAAACTGTCTATTATAATAAGTAAAACACTGTTATTGGCAATGGCTTCACTGCTCGGCGTATTTGCTATAGGGATGACTTATCTTTCTGAAAGTTATCTTATCATGATTGTGGCACTCGCACTTTTAGGGATGTCTTCTTTTGCCCTCTACCCAATTGCCATCACGCTTGCTTGTGACAAACTTGATTCATCCTATATTGTCGCAGCAACACAAGTTATGCTGTTAAGTTATAGCATCGGCTCTGCTATCGGCCCATTAGGAGCAGGCAGTTTTATGTTTCAACACAATGCCATTCAGCACAGTGGGACTATGCAAAACAACGGGTTAATGAACTTCTTCTTCCTTGTCTTACTGGCCACTGCGGTTTATATGCTGCTGGCAGGTCTTTGCCGAAAAAATCGTGTATTGGCAAGTTAACCTATTAATGTAGAGGTATTTAATGCAGATACAGAAAGCCACCGAAGAGGATTTCGCGACACTTATCCAGATCTGGGAAGCCTCTGTCCGGGCGACTCATAATTTTCTGCCTCAGGGTATGATCGACGAATTACGTCCATTAATCCAAAACAATTACTTACCCAACAAACTTTTTCCCGCTCAGAAATTGATGGGCAAGGAAATCCATTCCCGTTACTACATATGAAGCTTGCTTAACAGCTATACCCAATGGATTTCAAGTTGCGTCGCGACGGCAAGGGAATGACAAATTTGCCAGGAATGAATTTGCCCGGCCAAAAGCTGGCCTCCGGTGAGAGGCAATTTGAAAGACAAAGGGGATATCTCCTGGAGTGATATTTAATATTTCATAGATAATCGCTTATCAACATAGATTTGATTATAAATATAACACTGCATATCATCAGAAAATTCTTAAGACAAAAATAAAAACATAAAGTTATGGCTAACAAATTAACTTATTCAATGTTCATTGAACAAAAAATAAAACAAAGTAATACTGACAAAATAGAAAAATAAAAATTTGACTAAAAATCAACATAGTAAAGTTAAATTAATCTGTTTTTAATACGTTTTGATATATCCAATAGAAAAATGGTAAAATAATGCGCTGTCTATTATTTTGGATTTTACAATCAATGAAATATCTACAACAATCTAAAACTACAACATATTCAGGCGTGAAACTGTTTACCGATCTTGTCGGACAGCGTGTTTCTCCCGGAGTATATTGGGACTCATCCAGTTATCGTGCAAAGTTCGCTTTACGCAGCTTTTTTACGCCTATCTCTACACTTAAGCTACTGGATAGAATTGCTAATACTCCAATTTATCTGGATATTTTAAAGAAACAGCCTAGCTTACCTTGTAAATTACATCGCCCATATCTGAGTATTAACTTCAAGCGTAATCAGATTGTCAGTGCACTTAGTGAACATTATAGAATTTTATTTCAACAGTTAACACCCACTGTTATTAATAAGATATTTAATACTAATTCTTATTTACTGGCAACTATCCAGGGAAAAAACGAATCATTTAATGTATATATAGATTCTTTAGACAACCTGAATAAAGAAGGTGAACTTGCGCTATATATGACTACAGAAAAAAATGTCACTTTGGCAAAATGTGCATTCACCTTATTAACTGTTAATGGTAAACAAACATTGTTTATTGGTGTATTACAAGGCCCGGCCAAAAGAGATAATTCTCTGGATGTTATCCGTAATGCAACTAAAGAGTGTTACGGCCTGTTTCCTAAGCGTTTACTGATCGAATCTATTTGTCGGTTTGCTGAACATACGAATTGTGAACAAATCTTAGCTGTCAGTAATGAAACACATATTTATCGTAGTATCCGCTACTGGCATAAGAAAAAGCACCTGATGGTAGCGGATTATAATGCTTTTTGGGAGTCTCTGAATGGCATCAGGAAAGAGAATAATGATTTCCATCTGCCATCCAATATCGAAAGAAAATCATTGGATGAAATCCCCAGTAAGAAACGCGCGGAATACCGTCGCCGCTATCAACTACTGGATGATTTAGATAGCCATATCAAAGCATCTCTCACCAATTAGCCATCATTAGGAAGCCGTTCCTGATGTGATGCTTAGCGGGGCTTCGCCATTATCCAGATAAGATGGTTTTTTATGGCAGGCCACTCGCTACGAAGGATGCTATATACGCAAGTATCCCGCATTGAACCATCCCTTGTTCGTGAATGGCAACGCAGAATACCATCCAATTTTGCGCCTAAACGCTCAATTGCCCTGCGACTCTGGTGATTCAGGAAGTGAGTTCTGAATTCCACAGCAACACAATCCATTTTTTCAAACGCATATTCCAGTAACAAGAATTTTGCCTCTGTATTAACAGGCGTACGTTGAACTGATTTTGCATACCATGTCGAGCCAATCTCTAGTCTGGGAAGATTGGCATCGATATTCATATAGGTCGTCATTCCAATTGCTACATTCCTTTGATTATCAATAACGGTAAAAGGCAACATCTTTCCCTGCGCATGAAGAGCTAAACGACGCTCAATTTCTGCTTGTACCCCATCCGGCGCAGGTACATTGGTATACCACAATTGATGTAATTGTCCGTCTTCAATGGCACGCGCGAATTCATCATGTCGTTCCTGCGTCAAAGGTATTAAAGTAACATTCTTTCCGGTCAGAGTGATCCATTCGGTTATGTTTTGCATCGTGTTACTGTCCTTATTTATTTCTAATCTTATATACGACTACCTTTGTATTACTGTCTCTATAGAAAAACAATTTTCCATTCAATGCAGAGTAGCTGAAAAGTTACCCTTATCTTAAATAACCATTAAGTTACAACGAAATATTTTTTATTGCTATGACCTTCGTTTTTCACATTACTACTTTGTTGACGATATCTTGAAATCTGTTGGGTATAGATGATTTCATGATATCTGTCACAATCAATTAACAAAGTGATTCCAATCGGGCTGGAACCCTCTAAATTTGATAGCAATCTCATCCGACCACTTAGCTAACAGCTAAGTCATATTGAAAACAATAATACTGTGTGTGAGTCGCCAAATTATTCGATGGAGAATGTAATGAGCAATTACCCTCATCTGTTTACCCCGCTGGATTTAGGCTTTACTACCTTAAAAAACCGTGTCTTGATGGGCTCAATGCACACAGGGCTTGAAGAACATCCTAATGGAGCCGAGCGATTGGCCCAATTCTACGCAGAGCGGGCTGCTGCTGGTGTAGCGTTGATAGTCACAGGTGGTATCTCCCCCAATCCACAAGGCGTTGTTGCAGCAGGAGCAAGCATCCTAAATAGTGAAGATACTTTGCCTCATCATAGGATCATTACAGATTCAGTACATCAGGCTGGCGGTAAGATTGCCCTGCAAATCTTGCATACCGGGCGTTATAGCTACCAGAAAAACCTCGTTGCTCCTTCAGCCATTCAGGCTCCGATCAACCCCTTTATGCCTAAAGAAATGTCCGATGCGGATATCCAACAGACTATCAGGGATTTTGCCCGCTGTGCTCAGCTCGCACAACAGGCCGGTTATGATGGCGTTGAGATCATGGGTTCAGAAGGCTACCTCATCAATCAGTTTCTGGTTGCCCGTACTAATCATCGTCAGGACAAATGGGGAGGAAGTTTTGAAAATCGTATGCGCTTTGCTGTGGATATTGTCAAAGCAGTACGCGCTATTGTCGGAAAACGCTTCATTATTATCTATCGCCTTTCTATGCTGGATTTAGTGGAAGACGGTTCCAGTTGGCAGGAAGTCGAACAATTAGCACTGAAGATTGAACAAGCTGGTGCTTCCATCATCAATACCGGTATCGGCTGGCATGAAGCACGCATTCCAACAATCGCCACAATGGTGCCCAGAGCCGGATTTAGTTGGGTAACCCAAAAGCTGATGGGGAAAGTCAGTATTCCCTTGATCACAACAAATCGCATCAATGATCCCCATGTTGCAGAACAAATCCTTAGTGAAGGCTGTGCAGATATGGTTTCTATGGCTCGCCCTTTCCTGGCAGATGCTGAGTTTATTTTAAAAGCCGAACAGAACCGTGCAGATGAAATCAACACTTGTATTGGCTGTAATCAGGCGTGTCTGGACAGAATATTTGTCGGGAAACTGACTTCATGTCTGGTGAACCCACGAGCCTGCCATGAAACAGAATTTATCGCCGAACCGGTGAAACAGCCCAAAACTATCGCAGTGATTGGTGCCGGACCGGCTGGCTTATCCTTCGCTGTTACTGCCGCCAGTCGCGGACACCATGTCACGTTATTTGAACGAGAAAACAAAATTGGCGGGCAGTTTAATATTGCCAAACAAATTCCGGGCAAAGAAGAATTCCATGAAACACTGCGCTACTTTGAGCGCCAATTGGCACTGAATGATGTTGAAGTAAAACTAAACCATACCGCAACAGCAGACCAGCTTGCTTCATTTGAAGAAGTGGTCATTGCCACCGGTATCACGCCTCGGACACCGAATATTGATGGTATTAAACATGAAAAAGTGCTGACTTATCTGGATGTATTAAAGCATAAACGCGATGTTGGTCCATGTGTTGCCATTATCGGTGCTGGCGGTATTGGCTTTGATACAGCGGAATATCTGAGCCAGAGCGGACAGAGCAGCAGCCTGAGCAGCCACGCATTCAGTCAAGAATGGGGTATCGACCAGACGCTTTCCCATCGTGGTGGATTACAGCCAGAGGGTGCACACATGGAACGCTCACCACGAAAAATCTATCTATTGCAGCGCAAGGATTCCAAAGTCGGGGAAGGTTTAGGTAAAACTACCGGTTGGGTTCATCGGGCCAGCTTACTGATGCGGGGGGTCACTATGTTAAACAGTGTGCAATACTTGAAAATTGATGATCAAGGGCTGCATATCCTGCGCGATGGTGAACAACAATGCCTTGAGGTGGATAACGTAATTATCTGTGCCGGTCAGGAACCATTAAAAGAACTTTATCAACCTCTGCAAGCAATGGGTAAAAACGTATATTTGATTGGCGGAGCCGATGTCGCCGCCGAATTGGATGCCCGCAGGGCAATTGATCAGGGAACTCGACTGGCAATTAAGATATAGTAAAAAATAAAAGGCTAAGAGAGGAACGGTGATAACAAACGAACGGTTCATTATCACCGTTTTATTTCTGCGACTGATACAAATTAACGCTCTGCTAACTGTTCCGATGTTTGTCTTGCTTCTTCTGCCTGACACACCGCAGCCGTAAAAAGTACGTCTGTTGAGGAGTTCAGTCCCGTCTCAGCCGAATCCTGCAATACACCAATAATCAAACCTACTGCCACAACCTGCATAGCAATCTCATTGGAGATACCGAACATGCTACATGCCAACGGGATCAACAAGAGTGATCCACCCGCCACACCTGATGCACCACATGCTGCAATTGCTGAGACTACACTTAACAGTATTGCCATTGGGATATCAACAGCTATGCCCAGGGTATTTACCGCTGCCAGCGTCAATACGGTAATAGTTACAGCAGCTCCCCCCATATTGATCGTTGCTCCCAAAGGAATTGAAACAGAATAAGTATCTTCATCCAGATTCATACGACGACACATTGCCATGTTAACCGGAATATTAGCTGCTGAGCTACGGGTAAAGAATGCAGTTACGCCACTTTCACGTAAGCAGGCAAAAACTAAAGGATAAGGATTACGTCGTATTTTCCAATATACAATCAATGGGTTAACAACCAATGCAACAACAATCATACAACCCAATAGTACAACCAACAGTTGTGCATAGACAAACAACGTTTCGAATCCTGTTGTGGCGATAGTGGAGGCAACCAAGCCGAAAATACCAAGGGGAGCCAGACGAATAACAACACGAACAACCAGAGTCACGGCTTCGGCCAGATCCTGCGCCATTGATTTAGTTGATTCCTTTGCATGACGTAACGCGATACCCAGACCAATAGACCATGCCAGAATACCAACATAATTACCTTTCAATATCGCATCAATCGGGTTAGCAACAACGTTGAGCAATACTCCTCTTAGCACTTCAACAATATTTTCCGGTGGCGACATCTGAGCATCATTAGTCGACAGGATTAATGTCGATGGAAACAGTATGCTGCCGATAACAGCTACCAGTGCGGAGAAGAAAGTTCCAGCAATATAGAGAATCAAAATCGGTCGGATATTGGTTTTCTGACCTTTTTTATGGTTTGCAATAGAAGACATTACCAAGACCCACACCAGGACTGGTGCGACAGCTTTTAAAGCACCAACAAAGAGGGTTCCCAATAGACTGACTGATTGCGCGGCAGAAGGCATTGCCCAGGCCAGTAATACCCCTGCAACTAATCCGATGATAATTTGTGTGACGAGGCTTCCTCGTACAATATACTGCACAAAGCCTTTTTGTTGTTTTTCCATAATCTATCCCTTTGATATTTAGGCTTAATAAGCCTGTTGTTTTTATGTTTGCTTTTCCAGTATAGAAAAGTACAGAGAACTAAAAAGAATAATTAATAAAAATCTACAATCAGCTCAACAATTGATAACAAAATCATCACATTTGTGTGATCGAAACGACAGATTCACTGTTTGATCAAATATTGACGAAATAAAAAGAAAAACAAAAAACTAAAGTTTTTATTTAATTCAAATGGTTAAATGAATAATTGGTTTCGAAGACAATAATTGTGATCGGCATTAGCGCCAATATTATTGATGGATTAATTTCGCGATCAGCCGATAAACGATGAATTTTGTATCTGGAAAAATCGAAAATTCAGGCAGATGGAAGAGTCAATACGTAAATAGTGCGGTTTTGTGAAAACCTCATAAAACAATTAATCAATTGATATATCTGGGCGATTTTATTTTCCTCACCTTATTAACGTTCAATTGATCACCAAAATTTTCTGTTTCACTACGGATGATTTTGTTAAAGTGTCACTATTACTTATTAATGCCTTTTGAAAGGTGTTTAAAAGCACTTTATTGACAATCTTAATATAATGCTTTGTATTTTCTTTCTATATAATAGAAATGCACCATAAATATACCATAAAAGTAAGATGTAATCCTTAACCCGCGTTTTAGGAACATTTGATGGAAATTGTAACAGACCTCATTTATGCACTTTGGCACCAAGATTATGAAACACTCGCTAACCCGTCATTGGTATGGGTAATCTACCTTCTGCTCTTCACAATTCTGTTTCTGGAAAATGGCGTGTTACCCGCCGCATTTTTGCCAGGTGACAGCTTACTCATATTGGTTGGCGTCCTGATAGCCCAAGATGCAATGTCGTTTCCCACCACGTTAATCATCCTTACTATCGGTGCAAGCCTCGGCTGTTGGGTAGGTTATCTTCAAGGAAGGTGGCTTGGTAATACCAAATTAGTCCGGGGCTGGCTGTCACATCTTCCTTCACATTATCATCAACGCGCCCATAACCTGTTTCACCGTCATGGGTTATCAGCCTTACTAATTGGTCGCTTTCTTGCATTTGTCAGAACGTTGCTGCCTACATTAGCAGGTCTTGCAGGATTGAATAATGCACGTTTTCAGATATTCAACTGGTTAAGTGGTTTCTTGTGGGTAATTATCCTGACGACTCTGGGCTACGCTCTCGGTAAAAGCCCCTTTTTCCACCAATACGAACAATACCTTATGAATTTTCTGGTGTTATTACCCGTAGCTCTATTACTCATTGGCTTAATTGGCAGCCTGACGTTCATCTGGCGTAAGAAACGCACAAATAACTCTATCCAATAATTCTAAATTCAATAACTCTAACCTCCACATCGCCCTGTAGCATTACAGCAGGTAACTTGTTACAGGGGCTTTCTCCCGCTATTCTTGATAATCATTTACTTAGGATTAATCTGTCATATTAGATGACAATTTTTCACCATTCAGACTTTAAACTCCGCATAAAAACGTCTATGTTAGAAATTCATCCACCGTATATATGAGGAGAGTTCTATGCCACAGATGAAAAACTCTGAAGAATTACGTGCTGAATTGCAATCCCTTGCGGATACGTTGGAAGAAGTGCTAAACAGCTCTGAGGATAAGTCCAAAGCTGAATTGGAAAAATTACGTAGCAAAGCAGAAAAAATGCTGAAAGATGCCCGCACAGCTTTTAGTAATGCCAGTGATAAACTGACAGATCAGACAAAAGAAATAGCAAGCTGTGCAAACAGTTATGTCCGTGACAACCCCTGGACTAGCGTAGGTATCGGTGCCGCCGTGGGTATCATATTGGGCGTATTACTGGCAAGACGCTGAAATGACCCAATCATCCCATTCACAAGGTCCGGGAAAAGGAATATTTAATACCTTACGGCGAGTGGTAACTC
Source organism: Xenorhabdus sp. SGI246 (assembly GCF_040838225.1). Classification (NCBI taxonomy): domain Bacteria; kingdom Pseudomonadati; phylum Pseudomonadota; class Gammaproteobacteria; order Enterobacterales; family Morganellaceae; genus Xenorhabdus; species Xenorhabdus sp. SGI246. The sequence goes on along the minus strand of NZ_JBFPEZ010000026.1, from coordinate 107,365 downwards.
TGGTTGTCGGTATGGTTGAGACTCGTATTCAGCTTGCAGCCGTTGAGTTGGAAGAGAGTGCAGCCACATTGGTGCAATTATTGTTGCTGGTAGGGTTCACGCTGCTATTTGCGGCCCTTGGTATAATATGTCTGTTAATGCTGGTCTTTCTGGCTGTCGATCCAGCCTACCAGGCTACAGTCATAGCCATTGCAGCAGGAACTCTGCTACTTCTCGCCGTATTTGGCACAATTTGGACTATCAGGAAATCCCGCCGGCTGACTTTTCTTAATGCAACTCGTGAGCAACTCAGAATAGATCGCAAGATGTTGGAGAATGACCATGAATAAATCACGGCGTCAACAGCGAGAACGGAGAAAACAGACATTATTACAAGAAATTCAGCAGCAACGGCAGTCTCTCTCAGCTTATGGCCAGCATTGGCTTACCATCACTCGCTCTTACGATCATGGCTGGCAGATGCTACTCTCTTTCAAACCTTATTTTGCTATTGGTAGTGGTATATTACTACTTTATGGCATTCGTCATCCCAGAAAACTTTATCACTGGTCACGTCGCCTGATTAGCATTTGGACACACATCAAAACCCTACGCAATATATTGAACGGGCGTTAACCATTTTTATTGCCCTTGTCCTTCTTCAAATCCCTTTATGTACATTGGGTTATTTTTTCAAAAAAACTGCACTAAATTGTTAATATTCCTTACTATCAACCTGTAATACCTCTCCTTAGAATACTCTCCATCAAGAAAATATTAGCTAATTGTGCTTTTAGAACACAGAATTGGAGATGTTCATGAAAAAATTTGAAGATGGTGGCTTATTAGTAGCGCGTATTTTAATGTCAATCCTGTTTATTATTGCGGGTTATGGAAAATTAGGCAGTGCTTACGCTGGAACGCAGGAATTCATGGAAGCGATGAAAGTCCCTGGGATTCTACTGCCACTCACTATCTTACTTGAACTCGGTGGTGGAATTGCCGTGTTGTTAGGGATGCTGACCCGCACTACAGCAGTGTTTACTTTTATTTTCTGTATCCTGACTGCGATTCTATTCCACTCTGATTTTTCAGATGGCATGAACCAGACTATGTTCCTGAAGAATTTCGCTATCGGTGCAAGTTATCTCATGCTGGCAATGATGGGGCCAGGCAAATTGAGTATTGACCGCGTACTGAATAAGAACTGGTGATTGTCTGCTATATATAAAAAAAGCCCTTTGTCTGTTTACCTGCAAGGGGCTTTTTGATTAATTATTTCATAAATAATTTGGGGATTTCTCGCAGACACCAGGTCTTAGCTTCCCCCATCCTGTCACGCCTCCATGCCATAATAATATTAGTTTCATGGATATATTCCGAACCAATAACCTGCAAACGCCCTTCTGCAATATCGTTCTCCACCATCGGATATGGCATTGTTGCAACTCCCAACCCCGCCAACAAAGCCCGTCGTTTATCTTCCAGTGAACTGACCGTTAGGCGTGGTTGTTTATCCAAAAGTTGGATTGTTAGTACCGGGCGTTCCCTTGCTGTATCAGCCACGGCTATCCCACGGTACTTAACCCGTGTGGCATCAGATAACGGTTCTGGTTCAAGATGAATAGGATGATCCACACTGGCAACATAGACGTTTTTTATGGAATAAAGTGTTCGTGAATTGGTTTCCGCAGATGCCCTGAAATGAATATCTGGAGCAATCACAATATCTGCATGGCCCGTTTCCAGCCGTTCCCAGGCACCCGCTAACACTTCGGTCATTAATGAAAGCTGAGTATGCGCTTTATTTGCCAGCCTATCCACAAGAGGAAATAATGACTCAACGGGAAACAGCGCTTCACAGACAATGGTCAGTTGAGTTTCCCAACCACGGGCAAGGGCTTGTGCATCTGCCGTAAGTTTGTCCGCCGCTTCAAGTAATAACCTCCCCCGATCAAGCAACATTCTGCCAACATTAGTAAACTTTGTACGATGCCCGGAGCGGTCAAACAACACCACATCCAGCTCTTCTTCCAGTTTCTGCATGGTATAACTTAATGCAGATGGCACCCGCCCCAATTCATCCGCTGCTGCGGCAAAACTTCCTCTCCGGTCTATCGCATCCATCACCCGTAAAGCTTCCAGTGTAAGCGCTCGTTCTTTCCCCATGTTCTTTACCTATATAGCTTATAGCTCTCAATCAGTAAATTTGAATATAGAGAACAGATTAACTGGCTAACATTTCAACGTCCAGAGAATTAAGATCAAGCGCAATAGGTCTATAACAAATAAATATATGGCAAGCAGGCGTATGGTAAAGAGATAGTTGTCATGATAATAACCAGAACAGCAAATCAATGCGGGAAAGCCGATTATGGTTGGTTAAAAGCCCATTATACTTTTTCATTCAGCCACTATTTTGACCCAAATTTTTTGAACTATGGCGCACTTCGGGTACTTAATCAGGAGAGCCTTGCCCCAAAAGCAGAATTCAAGCCAAAGGGTTATCCCCATGTCGATATCCTGAATATTATCCTGCAAGGAGAAGCTGAGTACCGTGACAGTGCCGGAAACTATACTCAGGCCCGTCAAGGAGAGTGCCTGCTATTCTCTACCCGTCAGGATCTGCGCTACAGTGAGCACAATATCAGTGATAAAGTACCGCTGAACCGCCTGCAACTCTGGCTTAGTGCCAATCCACATCAGGCACCACAATCCGTGCAGCGTAGCATGTTATCTGATCAACCTTTGACTCTGTTGGCCTCGCCCACAGCCGAAAAAAACAGTATGTCCCTGCGACAATCAACTTGGATAAGCTTTCTTATGCTGCAAGCTAATGGCACCCAGACAATACCTCTGCAAGGGAGACAGGCTTATCTACAATCTATCAATGGTAACGTTGAGATCCATGCTCAGAGCCATACCAGCGACCAGTTTAATGTGAGTATCAAATGTGAGGATGGGATATTTATTCAAGACGAGCCACAACTGCACCTGCGGGCAATCTCTTCATTTCAGGGCTTGCTAATCGATTTGGGGAGCTAATATCTCTGCCTGAGTATCTGCCTGAAATGAATAAGCCCTATAAAGCAGATGCTCTATAGGGCTGAATCTGTGGAGTCGGCCGATAAGCCGGGTTCTGTCGTGGACAATCATTCATCTAGGCCAGAACTTACGCGCTGGCTCAAGCAACCTACCCGGGTTCGATACGGGCCGTACCATGTGAACCTCTATTTGGTCTTGCTCCGGGTGGAGTTTACCGTGCCACGGACTGTTACCAGCCGTGCGGTGCGCTCTTACCGCACCCTTTCACCCTTACCTGATCTCAGTTTCTTACAAAGCTGAGCCATCGGCGGTTTGCTCTCTGTTGCACTGGTCGTAGGCTTTCACCTCCCAGACGTTATCTGGCACCCTGCCCTGTGGAGCCCGGACTTTCCTCCCCTTTACCACTTTCTTCCAAAAGAGACTCCCGAAAGAAACAGTAAAGCAGCGACTGTCTAGCCAACTCCGGCGCGGATTATAAGGGGTTTATCACCTGATGTATAGGGGTTTTCATGTTCCTGTTACTTTCATGTACTTTCTTCGCTTTGCTCAAGGGCATAACGGTATAAGGCATTTTTCTTCACGCCATGAATATCTGCCGCCAGTGCCGCAGCTTTTTTCAGCGGTAACTCTTTTTGTAGTAATGCCAGTGTCCGCAAGGCTTCTGGAGAGAGACTCTCATCTGCTGGTTTGCGATATCCTTCAACAATCAGCACCATTTCTCCCCGCCGACGGGTTTCATCTTCTCTGATCCATGCCAGTAACTCTCCAGCAGGCATTCCCTGAATAGATTCCCATGTTTTTGTCAGCTCCCGCGCTAATACCACATAACGATTTGCGCCCAACACGGTGACAATATCTTCTAAACTGTCCAACAAGCGATGTGTGGACTCATAGAAGATCAATGTCCGTGGCTCCTGTGCCAAATCGCGTAATACATCCCGGCGCCCTTTACTTTTTGCCGGCAAAAAACCTTCGTAACAAAAACGATCGGAAGGCAGCCCTGCGGCAGATAATGCCGTAATTGCTGCACAAGGCCCCGGCAATGGAACAACATTAATACCAGCTTCGCGGCAACGACGGACAACGTGATACCCCGGATCATTGATCAACGGTGTTCCTGCATCAGAGACAAGAGCAATACTCAGACCTTGCTGCAATTTCGCAATTAATTGATCTGCTTTCTGCTGTTCATTATGATCATGAAGTGCGAACATGCGCGCATTAATGGCAAAATGCTGAAGCAATAAGCCAGTGTGTCGCGTATCTTCGGCTGCAATCAGATCGACATGTTTAAGAACTTCAAGTGCACGCTGAGTGATATCCCCCAGATTTCCAATAGGGGTTGGCACAACATACAGCGTAGATGTCGTAACCACTGCTCGATTAGGTTGATTCATTGTTTCATCCGAATGACCGATTTAAAATTGAGCATCTTTGAAAAAAACATCACTGGATACAGTATGCTTCCCTCAATTTTTGTGCGTTTCAAAACTGGTTTAGTCTACTCAGCACTGCTGACGACTATGATTATTGCAGGGTGTACCATGCCTAAACCACAAGGGCAACCACCTTCTGAGCCACAAGACAAGATCAGCGCAGAGATTAATCGCTATCAAGCTATTATTGATACTGCTGATAACCAGCCTTCTCTGGATGTCATCCGTGCTTATATTGCACTGGAACCACATGCAGTAAATGAAGCTGCACATCAGAAAAACATTGATGATACATGGCAGGTACTGACGCATCTGACTTCACAACAACTGAGCGAACTGGTAATTAATGCCAATGAATATACGCTTCAGGGATGGTTAGATCTGCTAAATGCTTATCAGACCAATAAGCAGGATCAGGATAAACTACGTTCTGCTATTCGTGACTGGCAAATTCGCTATCCGGATAACCCAGCTGCTCGGAGTTTACCTGCTGCCCTGCAACAAATGCTATTTACTCCTACAGATCGTCAGGCCAGCATAGGGCTGTTTCTGCCTCTGAGTGGTCAGGCAAAAGCGTTTGGTGAAGCGATCCGCCAAGGCTTCCTTGATGCACAAAAAGGCTTACCACAATCCGAATTACCTGTGAATGCAACTGATTCTGCCAATGTTAATTTCGTTAATACCAGCACTTCCGATATCGGAAACACACATAATACAACAATGGGTGATGCTATCAGAGATGTAGCAGGAACAGATATGGCAAATTCTGATACTGAAAATCCTGAAAATAATTCCGGCAATACCAATACAGCAGCACAATTTACTATCAGTCCGGTTCCTGTCAATAATCATCCGGTAAAAATCTATGATACCAGCAGCCAGCCTCTGGCTAATCTGTTGGCACAAGCTGAACAAGATGGGGTTACACTGGTAGTCGGCCCATTACTGAAACCTCAGGTTGAGCAATTGGCACAGCTCAATACATCATTAAATATTCTGGCACTGAATAAACCGGACACATTACAACCTCATTCCAATATCTGTTATTTTTCCCTGTCACCGGAAGATGAGGCTAAAAGTGCCGCCCTGCATATCTGGCATCAACAGAAACATCAACCACTGGTGTTAGTACCGCGTACGGTATTGGGTGATCGAGTAGCAAAAGCTTTTGCAGCCGAATGGCAAAAATTAGGCGGTTCCGACGTCTTACAACAATCCTTCGGAACAACAACAGAGATGAGACAATCCATGAACCGTGGTGTTGGGATTCGTTTATCCGGTACACCAATTTCTGTCAGTCCTTCTTCTGTCAATACTTCCACTCCTGATATTAACGAGCCACAAGCTAATAAAAGCTTATCCGTTGCTGTTACCAGCACTTCACGTGAGCAAATTGATGCGGTTTACATCGTTGCGACAACGGATGAATTAGCGCTGATCAAGCCAATGATTGATATGGCAATCAGTTCTCGTGAAAAACCTGCTCTTTATGCCAATTCACGTAGCAATAAAGCAGATGCCGGGCCAGATTTTCGCCTGGAAATGGATGGTATGCAATTCAGCGATGTTCCATTATTAACAGGAACGAATATTCCCTTGATGAAACAGGCCGCAAGTAAATTTGGTAATGATTATTCTCTTATGCGCCTTTACGCGATGGGAATCGATGCCTGGTCATTAGCCAATCATTTTACTCAGTTACAACAAGGTATCGGATTCAATATGAATGGGGCATCCGGAGAGCTTTCCATCACAGAGGGTTGTACAATATCCCGTCAGCTACCGTGGATGCAATTTAATAATGGACGTATTAAGGTTGAAAGCCGTCTGACGGAAAATAACCCCGCTGATACGACTGACAGCACGATTAACAGTACCTCAGACAGTATTTCTGCCATTGACAATATTCCTGTTCAGAATATAAACAAAAATATTGCCATACAGTCGGTACAATAAATGATTTTTCCCTTTTGACTGGTAATTTCAGGATGAAAAAAAACCAAAATAATCGCTATGCGCAGGGATGCTATTATGAACAGCAAGTTAAACAATTTTTGCAGCAACAAGGTCTTGTCTTTGTCGCAGAGAATGTGAAAATTCGTGGCGGGGAAATTGATCTGATCATGCGTGATAAACAAACATGGGTTTTTGTCGAAGTTCGTTTCCGCCAAAATGCACAATACGGCGATGCCGTTGCTACAATTACCCGAAGCAAGCGCAGAAAGATATTGCGCACCGCCTCATTCTGGCTTTACCAGCGTGATGAATGTTTTGAAACTGCAGCCTGCCGCTTTGATGTTTGTGCAATTACCGGTCAAAAATTTGAATGGCTGAAAGATGCTTTTAATTTAAATGAAAACCTATCTGATAGGTTCTGAATTTACTCGATCAATAAAATAGAAATATATAGGTCATAACGTGCTGGATAGAATTAAAGTCTGCTTTACCGAAAGTATTCAAACACAAATCGCAGCAGCAGAGGCATTACCCGACGCGATATCCCGCGCCGCACTGATGATGGTTCAGTCACTGCTGAATGGCAACAAGATCCTGTGCTGTGGTAATGGCGGCTCAGCCGCAACAGCACAACGTTTTGCCGCCAGTATGATAAACCGATTTGAGACAGAGCGACCAAGTCTGCCAGCGTTGTCGCTGAATGCTGATAATGTGGTGATTACTGCTATTGCTGGCAGTAAACAGCCAGAAGAAATCTATGCTAAACAAGTCAGAGCACTGGGGCAGGCTGGAGATGTTCTACTGGCTATCTCTACACACGGAAACAGCCGGACGATTATCAAAGCGGTAGAAGCCGCTGTTACCCGCGATATGACTATTGTTGCATTGACGGGTTTTGATGGCGGTGAACTGGCAGGGCTGTTGGGGCCACAAGATGTAGAAATCCGCATCCCTTCCCATCACAGTGTCAGAATTCAGGAAGTACACATGCTGACAATTAACTGTCTGTGTGACTTAATCGATAATACGTTATTCCCTCATCAGGATGACTAAGGAGCCAAATAATGCGGTTATTTTCTCTATTATTGGTATTTTGTAGTGCAATGTTATTGCAAGGATGTATTGGTGCTGCCATCGTTGGCTCTGCTGCTATTGCAACCAAAGCAGGCACCGATCCCCGTTCAGTCGGGCAACAAGTTGACGATACCACTTTAGAAGCTCGTATCAGTAATGCCATCAGCAAGGACCCACAAATTAGGTCCCAGGCTCGTATCGTTACGACAGTCTATGAGGGCAAGGTGCTATTAACCGGCCAGAGTCCAGATAGGCAGCTAGCGGATCGAGCCAAACAGATAGCATCGAAAGTTGAAGGGGTTAGTGTAGTTTACAACGAAATCAGACAAGGTAATCCTGTTACACTCAGTACTGCATCTTTAGATACCTGGTTGACAACGAAAGTACGTTCGAAAATTCTGGCCAGTGATGCGGTGAAGTCATCAAATATTAAAATTGTGACTGAAAATGGCGAAGTCTTTTTGTTCGGCATTGTTACCAGGCAGGAAGGGGCTGATGCCGCGAAGATTGCCAGCGAAACTGATGGGGTTAAACGTGTAACCACCGCGTTCATTTATCTCGATTAGATTTCGATATTAAAAGTAGCGATTAGCACGATACAAGTCACGGCATCAACAGTAAAAGTCACAGTTAATTTTTTCCAACAAGCTCTGTAAAAAAGACTATTCCAAACAAAGCGGCACAAAGAGAGCTGCTTTGTTTGGGTTTTTCTACTGTTTCCTGAGTACTGCATTTCAAATTATTTGCTCAATTTATTTGATCTTAGATAATTCTGCCCCCCTAATAACTGCATTTGCCGTAAAATCCATCGCTGACGTTGCAACACATAAGTAGAAGGCTTATCGACCCTATAACGGAGAGGATTAGGTAACACGGCTGCCAAAAGAGCGGCCTCGGAGGCTGTCAATCGACTGGCTGGTTTGCTGAAATAGTGTTGAGCAGCTTCTTCCACACCAAAAATACCATCACCAAATTCAGCAATATTGAGATAGACTGTTAAAATGCGTCTCTTCGTCCACAGTAGCTCCAGAACAACCGTCATTCCCGTCTCCAGCCCTTTTCTCACCCAACTACGCCCTTCCCACAGAAAGAGGTTTTTAGCTGTTTGCTGAGTTATGGTGGAAGCACCACGTATTCGCTTCCGATACTTTTTGTTATGTTCCACAGCCATTGCTATCGCTGGAAAATCAAATCCCCAGTGCTCCGAAAACCGTTGATCCTCGGCAGCAATCACAGCTAATGCCATATAAGGTGAAATTTGATCTTGATCTACCCAAGTAGAGTGAGAAACATAAGATAAATTAATTGACACTAACGCACTGATTTGTTTTTCCAGCATTACCATAGAAAACGGCACCGGCAGAAATGAAAATATGATTACAGCAACAAACCACAAAAGAGTGATCATGCGCACAATTTTTTTCAACCAGTGCCATAATATTGAAAAAGGACTTCTCATCCTATTACTCAATCATTTCCAATATTTTTCTGACCAATTTGTCTATCCCAATTTCAGCCTCAGATAAAGATTGAGCAAGCATATAAGCTGGCGTTGTAACAATTTTATTTTCAAAATCAACAACAATGCCATCGACCGTACACGCTATATGAACCCCTCCCATTTTTTCTATCTGTGCTACCGTTTCGGGATCATTACCTATAGTGACTTTTATCGGTTTATCTAATATTTTGGGAACCATAACGGGTGCAATACACATAAAACCCATTGGCTTACCTTTTAGGTGCATATTTTGCACAATACTTAAAAATTCTTTATTTATTTCACAATCAGATCCTTTAAATGCGAAATTACATAAATTTTTAGCTACGCCAAAACCGCCGGGAACAATCAATGCATCCAAAGTATTAACATCAACCTCAGATAATGGCTGAATATTACCTCTTGTTATACGGGCTGACTCTTCCATTATGTGACGGATTTCTTGTTTTTCCTTTCCATTAAGATGATTAATTACATGATGTTGTGACTCGTCAGGCGAAAAAAAAGATACTTTAGCGCCCAAACGGCTCAAAGAGAGCATAGTTAAAACAGATTCGTGGATTTCACTACCGTCATAGACCCCACATCCACTTAATATAACTGCAACAGATTTCATATTTCTCTCCATTTGTAGTAGATTAATGCTTAACCCCTTAGAGGGTTAAACACCAATCTTCATCACAGATTTTAATGAATCTTGTAACAAAAAATCTTATCTTTGCTATGTTGGTACTTGTATTCTGTGTGGAAGAATTCTTTAATTGCTCGCGCCTAAAATAAATCTTAGATAAGCGGGCAAACAAGTTTCCCTGGTGTTGGCGCAGTATTCGCGCACCCCAACTTCGGTTGGGGTTATTTTTTTGTAGCGTCCGCCAGCCAGTTTCTTAATGTTTCCGTATCATGTTTCCATTCCTGACTCAGCTCATCTACCCACTCCTGCACGTTATCCCACCATGCTGGTAAATCTGGTGACTGGATCTGCTGTGCTAATTGTTGTAAATGACGTAATCCGACAGAACCAACAGCGCCCTTGATTTTATGAGCCTCTTCCGTAATTCCTTTTTGATCCTTTGCTGTCATATTCGATTCCAGTAAGGCAAGGTAGTTCGGCATCATATTTTCAAAGATGGTCAGATTATCAGCTATCATCTTCGGGCCGACCAAGTCGATATACTGATTGAGCATCTCTAAATCGAGTAGTTCATCAATGAATGCTTCTCCCTTTTTCAAGGTCTTTGTCTCCGGTAACAGCGGTTCAGGTTCAGCCGATTTACCCCAGAATTTTTCCATTACGGCAGTCAATTCTTTAACAGAAAGAGGCTTATTGAGAACTTCATCCATGCCCGCCTCAAGATATTCTTTTTTGTCTTTCAAGACATTGGCAGTCAGAGCGATCAGAGGAGGGAGAGTGTGATTCTGGTAACGTTTATGCAATTCACGAGCAATATCCCATCCAGTCATATCCGGTAATTGGATATCAAGCAGCACCAAGTCATACTCATCGGGATCAAACATCGCCAGAGCATCACGACCATTCATGGCGACATCTACACTATTACCGAGTTTCTCCAGGACAGAACGGGCAACAATGACATTCAGCTCAATATCCTCAACCAATAAGATATTCAGCGCGGGTAACGGCAGTGAATCTTCCTCCTCCTCTCCTACAGCATTTTCATCAATCGCAGGGGCAATCACAGACAAGGTAAAACAAGATCCCACACCCACTGTACTCTTAACCGTAATATCACCTTCCATAGCTTGTGCAAGCCGTTTGGATACAGCAAGACCGATCCCAGTCCCCGTGGCCGGACGTCCGCCAGCACTGTCTCTCACCTGATAATACATGGCGAAGATTTTTTCTAGCTCATCAGAGGGAATACCAATACCAGAATCAGTGACTTCAAACAGCAGGCGATCTTCTTTTTCACACCAGATACGCACTCTGATTTCACCTTTCTGGGTAAATTTCACGGCATTGCCAATTAAATTCCACAGAATTTGGCGCAAGCGAGTACCATCAGCCAATATTTTGGCAGGTAATGGCAATTCTGGCTCTAAAACAAACCGAATTCCTTTCGGTTGTGCCAACAATCCAGACAAATTCTCCAAATCAGCCATAAAACCGGTAAAATCAATCGGCTGAGTGTCAAGTTGGATCTTACGGCGCTCAATTTTATCTAACTCAATAATATCATTAAAGATATTACCCAGAGTTATCGCACTGACATGGATTGTTTTCAGATAGTTGCACTGTTCAAGTGTCAGATTCGTATCCATCAGGATACGGCTTAAGCCAACAATGCCATTTAAAGGCGTACGAAGCTCATGGCTAATCGTAGAGATAAAGGTAGTCTTATCCCTGCTGGCATTCTCCAACGCGTCCTGATAGCGTTTACGCTCCGTTATATCGCGTCCGAATCCCATCAGACCATGACGTCTACCGATACGATCATAAAAAGGAACTTTTCTCAGCTCAAAACACGCTTTTCGTCCATCAGGATAAACCAGCCATTGTTCATAGGTCAGCGAGACATTATGACGAAAAACTTTTTCATCCGTTTCCATCACCTTGCTGGCAATTTCCTTGTCGTAAACATCTATCGGCGTCAGACCAATCAGTTGTTTTTCGCTTTTGCCTGTCAACAGTTCCATCGCACGGTTACAGCCAGAAAACTCATTATCTTCATTGCGGTAATAAACTAGATCAGGTGAAGCATCAAGGAATGAACGCAACAGAACCGATTGCTGTTCAAGCTCAATCTGTGTTTTTTCACGGTACTCCATTTCTAATTTCAATTTGTCCAGCAATACCAGATGTGCTTTTTCTGCTTTTTCCCTTTCTCTGATTTCTTGATTTAATTGGGTAATATTGTCTTTTAGCTGCTGATTCAATATTGCATCACGTTGACGCATTTCCTCCAGTTTTGCCACAAAACTGGATAAGCGTTGACGGGACTCTTCAAGTTGCTCCACGACAATAGAGAGAAAATAAACCGCCCACGGCGTAATTAATAAACCAAAAAAAATGGAACGGATTAAATCGATACGTTGTACTTCCCCATGCAAGACGAATGTCACTGCCATTTGCATTGCCATTGCCAAGATCACCAGAACAGATGCCAGTAGTAACGAAAAGCGTACTAATCCCAGTTTCATCATTAAATCAACGTAATATTGGGCAAGCCCCCTGATCAGCTTCATAACAACTCCAAGTAAAATCACCAGATTGAATCATAACTTAAATAAAGCCCAACTTCGTTAAGGGATATTATTCTTAATCCATTAAAAGAATAAAAAATCAAAAAAACAGAATATTAAATCAAACCCGATTTTAGTTACTTATAAAAGAATAAAAATCAATCAATCATTTACTCTTAACGAACACAAAATACACAATAAAATGCCAATAAAATCAATAAATATAGATTAATATTCTAAAAAAGTCATTTTATAAGCATATTTAAAATACATACTATGGATAAATTAGTGATATAACTCACATCATTTCTAAGTCATGATCTGAGTCACATAATAAGGCAGTAACAATATTTTTATTTTAATTCAAAATGATATGTATTTTTCAATTACATAAAACACGATCTAGCATTATTTGACCTGTTTTATTTTTCTCGCTAAGTTGGGAATTCACTGAAAATTACCTGTTGGTTATTTCTCCAACTCATATTTATGCAGTGGCCTTATACAAAAACACAATATCATTTCGCTCTGCTGTTTTTACTAACGGTTATGACTGACAACGGGTTATTACCGGTAAAACTAAAACAAACAAATGGTATTTGACTGAGGGCGCAATTCAGACGTCTGTAGCAATAATAATCTATATCATCTCGTGAGTGATGTAAGAGTCGGACAGAACTTGGGAGCTTTACCATGTTGTATGACAAATTACAGGAAAAAGATAACTGTGGCTTTGGATTAATCGCACATATTGAAGGAGAGCCAAGCCACAAGGTTGTGCGCACAGCAATACATGCACTTGCCAGGATGCAACATCGGGGAGCAATTCTGGCAGATGGAAAAACGGGTGACGGTTGTGGCTTATTAATGCAAAAACCTGACCGGTTTTTCCAGATGATTGCCAATGAACAATCATGGCGACTGGCAAAGAACTACGCTGTCGGTATGTTGTTTTTGAGCCAGGATAGCCAGATAGCCCAATCATGCCGCGATATTATCGAACAAGAATTAGAAAATGAAACGCTGTCCATTGCCGGATGGCGAGAAGTCCCTATAAATCGCGATATTCTAGGCAACATCGCACTGTCAAGCCTTCCCCGCATTGAACAAATTTTTGTTAATGCCCCTGCCGGATGGCGATCACAGGATTTAGAACGTCGTCTATTCATTGCCCGTCGCCGTATAGAGAAACGCATTACCGATGACGATTTTTATATTTGCAGCCTCTCCAATCTGGTCACGATTTACAAAGGGCTATGTATGGCGGCTGATCTGCCTCGATTCTACTCGGATTTGGCAGATTTACGTATGGAGTCAGCGATCTGCCTGTTCCATCAGCGGTTTTCAACTAATACCGTCCCTCGCTGGCCATTAGCACAGCCGTTTCGTTATCTGGCTCATAATGGTGAAATCAACACGATCACCGGAAACCGCGAATGGGCCAAAGCGAGAGCCTATAAATTCCGTACGCCTTTGATCCCTGACTTACACACTGCGGCTCCTTTTGTCAACGAAACGGGTTCAGACTCCAGTTCACTGGATAATATGCTGGAACTATTTCTCAACGGCGGTATGGATTTGATCCGTGCAATGCGCTTGCTGGTTCCTCCCGCATGGCAGAACAACCCGGATATGGATGACGATCTGCGGGCTTTCTTCGACTTTAATTCCATGCATATGGAACCGTGGGATGGGCCGGCTGGTATCGTTATTTCTGACGGGCGCTATGCTGCCTGTAACCTCGACCGCAACGGCTTACGGCCAGCACGTTATGTTATTACGAAGGATAAACTGATCACCTGTGCTTCAGAAGTCGGGATCTGGGAGTACCAACCCGATGAAGTCGTAGAAAAAGGACGTATCGGTCCAGGTGAATTAATGGTAATCGATACCCGGAAAGGCCGAATTCTTCATTCTGCCGAAACCGATAACGATTTGAAAAGCCGCCATCCTTATAAAGAATGGCTGGAAAAGAATGTCAGGCACCTGATTCCTTTCGAAAAATTACCAGAAGAACAAGTTGGTACACGGGATTTGGATGATCACATGTTGGCAACCTATCACAAACAGTTTGCTTACAGTAATGAAGAGCTGGATCAAATCATCCGCGTACTCGGCGAGAATGGCCAGGAAGCAACAGGTTCAATGGGGGATGATACACCATTTGCCGTACTTTCCAGCCACCCACGCATAATCTATGACTATTTCCGCCAGCAATTTGCTCAAGTGACCAATCCTCCCATCGATCCGCTGCGTGAAGCACATGTTATGTCGCTGTCCACTCGCATAGGCCGGGAGATGAACGTCTTTTGTGAAGCTGAAGGACAGGCCCACCGCCTGAGTTTCGAATCCCCGGTACTGCTCTATTCCGATTTTGTGCAACTGACAACACAGCAAAGCTCTTATTATCGCGCAGAAACATTAGATTTAACGTTTAACCCACAAGAAACTAATCTCAAGACCGCAGTTTCAACCCTGTGCGAACAAGCGGAAAAACGTGTCCGTAATGGTGCGGTATTGCTGGTCTTATCCGATCGTAATATTTCTCCAGAAAGATTACCTATCCCTGCCCCAATGGCAGTTGGTGCCATCCAACACTGTTTGGTGGAAAAAAGTTTGCGCTGTGATGCCAACCTGATAGTCGAAACTGCCAGTGCCCGCGATCCACACCATTTTGCGGTATTGCTTGGCTTTGGTGCTACCGCTGTTTACCCTTATTTGGCATATGAATCATTGGGCAAAATGGTCGATGATGGCACAATCAATACCCCATATGCCCGTGTGATGCTGAATTATCGCAATGGTATCAATAAAGGGTTATATAAGATTATGTCCAAGATGGGCATCTCCACGATTTCGTCCTATCGCTGTTCTAAGTTGTTTGAGGCCGTCGGCTTACATTCTGAAATAACAGATCTCTGCTTCAATGGAGTCGTCAGCCGGATTGAAGGGGCTGATTTCAACGATTTTGAACAAGATTTGCGTAACCTTTCCAGACGGGCGTGGCTGCACCGCCATACGATCGATCAAGGTGGATTACTGAAATATGTCCACAATGGGGAATATCACGCTTATAACCCTGATGTCGTGAGTACCTTACAAGCGGCCGTTCACAGCGGCAAGTACAGTGATTACCAGAAGTACTCACAATTGGTCAACGGCCGCCCTATCACAACACTACGCGACCTGCTGGCAATATCGCCAAAAGGAGAGCCGATTCCCATTGAAGAAGTCGAACCCGCCGAAGCGCTGTTCAAACGTTTTGACACCGCAGCGATGTCAATTGGTGCGCTAAGCCCTGAAGCACATGAAGCACTGGCTGAAGCAATGAATACACTGGGTGGTTTCTCCAATTCCGGCGAAGGTGGAGAAGATCCTGCTCGCTATGGTACGAAAAAAGTTTCCCGGATTAAGCAAGTTGCCTCCGGGCGTTTTGGCGTCACTCCCGCTTATTTAAGCAGTGCCGATGTCATTCAAATTAAAGTTGCTCAGGGAGCAAAACCCGGTGAAGGCGGACAATTACCGGGAGATAAGGTGACACCATACATCGCCAGACTACGTTATTCGATTCCTGGTGTGACATTGATTTCGCCACCCCCGCATCACGATATTTATTCTATCGAAGATTTGGCCCAGTTAATTTTTGATCTGAAACAGGTCAATCCTAATGCCCTAATTTCTGTGAAATTAGTTTCAGAGCCGGGTGTAGGAACCATCGCTACCGGAGTAGCAAAAGCCTATGCCGATTTAATCACCATCGCCGGCTATGACGGAGGAACAGGGGCAAGCCCTCTGTCTTCTGTGAAATATGCCGGTTGTCCGTGGGAACTCGGCTTAGTAGAAACTCAGCAAGCGCTGGTTGCTAATGGCCTGCGCCATAAAATTCGTCTTCAGGTTGACGGCGGGTTAAAAACAGGTGTGGACATTATCAAAGCCGCTATTTTAGGTGCAGAAAGTTTTGGTTTTGGTACAGGACCAATGGTTGCGCTCGGCTGTAAGTATCTGAGAATTTGCCATCTCAATAACTGTGCAACCGGAGTAGCAACACAAGATGAGAAATTGCGTCAGTCTCATTATCACGGGCTGCCTGAACGGGTAATTCATTATTTCCGCTTTATCGCCCAGGAAACACGTGAAATTCTGGCTCAACTGGGAATGCGCAAATTAACAGATTTGATTGGCCGTACAGATTTGCTTGAAATACTGGAAGGTATCTCTGCCAAACAAAGCAAACTCAATCTTGAACCTTTATTGGAAACAGCACAGCCTCATGAAGGCAAAGCCCAGTATTGCACTGAAGATAACCCTTCCTTTGATCAGGGCGAGCTCAATAAAGCTATTATCAATCAGGCCCTGCCTTTTGTAAAAAAGGCGCAGAGTAAAAAATTCTATTTTGATATTCAGAATACTGACCGCTCTGTCGGGGCATCACTGTCTGGTGCGATTGCCGCAATACATGGTGATCAGGGACTGGCAGGTAACCCAATAAAATTACATTTTACAGGAACAGCCGGACAAAGTTTTGGAGTCTGGAACGCAGGCGGAGTTGAATTGACATTAACCGGTGATGCCAATGATTACGTCGGCAAGGGCATGGCAGGTGGACAGATTGTTATTTTGCCTCCGGTAGGCTCTGCATTCAAAAGTCACGAAGCAACGATTATTGGCAATACCTGCCTTTATGGTGCAACTGGCGGAAAATTATTTGCCGCCGGATGTGCTGGTGAACGCTTTGCAGTAAGAAATTCAGGTGCCATCACCGTGGTTGAGGGTATCGGAGATAATGGCTGTGAATATATGACTGGTGGAATAGTCTGTGTTCTGGGTAACACAGGGGTCAACTTTGGTGCAGGTATGACAGGAGGATTCGCGTACGTTCTCGATGAATCTGATGATTTCCGCAAACGGGTTAACTCTGAATTAGTCGAAGTTCTCTCAATTGATACCCTCTCTATTCATAAAGAACACCTACGCGGATTAATCACCGAACATGTTCGCCTGACCGGCTCACAGCACGGTGAAAGTATTCTGGAAAACTGGTCACAATGGGTCAATAAATTCGCACTGGTTAAACCTAAGTCCAGTGATGTCAGTGCACTGTTGGGGCACCGCAGCCGCTCCTCCGCAGAATTGCGGATTCAGGCGCAGTAGGAGTTAAGAATGAGTCAAAATGTTTATCAATTTATCGATCTACAGCGTGTCGATCCCCCAAAAAAAGCATTGAAAATCAGAAAAATAGAATTTGTGGAAATTTATGAGCCTTTTTCTGAAATTCAGGCACAGGCGCAAGCAGATCGCTGCCTCGCATGTGGAAATCCGTATTGTGAGTGGAAATGCCCGGTACACAACTACATCCCGAACTGGCTAAAATTAGCCAATGAAGGCCGCATTATTGAAGCAGCAGAGCTATCCCATCAAACAAATAGCCTGCCGGAAGTTTGCGGGCGGGTTTGTCCACAGGATCGTCTTTGTGAAGGTGCCTGTACACTGAATGACGACTTTGGTGCCGTCACTATCGGTAATATTGAACGTTATATTAACGATACTGCTATTGCGATGGGTTGGAAACCCGATATGTCACACGTGAACACGACAGACAAACGAGTCGCCGTCATTGGAGCAGGTCCTGCTGGATTGGCATGTGCTGATGTTCTGACACGCAATGGTGTACAGGTTGTCGTTTACGATCGACATCCTGAAATCGGCGGATTGCTCACATTTGGTATTCCTGCGTTTAAACTGGAAAAAGAAGTCATGAGCCGGCGCAGAGAAATTTTTACCGAAATGGGTATCAAATTCTGTCTGAATACAGAGATAGGGAAAGATGTCACACTTGCTGAACTCACAGAGCAATTTGATGCCGTCTTTTTGGGGGTTGGAACTTATCAGTCCATACATGGTGGCCTGGAAAATGAAAATGCCGACGGGGTATATGATGCTCTGCCTTTTCTAATTGCCAATACCCGTCATTTAATGGGCTATGAAGAATTACCGGAACAACCCTATATTGATATGAAAGGTAAGCGGGTTCTGGTTCTAGGTGGTGGTGACACAGCAATGGACTGCGTACGTACTTCTGTTCGTCAGGGTGCAACCCATGTGATCTGTGCCTATCGGCGGGATGAAGACAACATGCCGGGTTCTCGCCGTGAAGTGAAAAATGCCCGGGAAGAAGGTGCTGAATTCCAATTCAACCTCCAACCAGTCAGCATTGAAGTCAATGATAAAGGCCATGTTCGAGGTGTCAGAGTAGCTAAAACACAATTAGGTGAAATGGATGAAAAAGGCCGTCGCCAGGCTGAAATCATTCCAGATTCAGAGTTTATCATTGAAGCTGATGCTGTGATTATGGCGTTTGGTTTCAAACCACATACGATGCAATGGCTGGATGAATATCAGGTCAACCTTGATCAACAAGGACGCATTATCGCCCCCGAATCCAGTGATTTTCCTTTCCAAACCAGCAACCCTAAAATTTTTGCTGGTGGAGATGCTGTCAGAGGTTCTGATTTAGTCGTCACTGCCATTGCTGAAGGCAGGGGAGCCGCCTCCGGCATTCTTGATTACCTTGAGGTTTAATTTTATTTTATCCTAAATTTTTCTCCGATCTTTTGATCGGAGAAAATCTTACAAAATAGACTCTCACTTATTTTTTATTATCATTCTAAAACCACCTCTTGTTGGATTTATTGATCGCTTTCATTTGATTGATGAATTCTATCAATAGATAGACAATTGATCGTCAATACCGATCAATTTATTGATCTTTTTTGATTCATCTGATACATTTTTTATGTATACAGAAAATTGTGCTCTAAAACCACCATCTCCTATGGAGGTAGTGATGGTTTCCCTTTTACTACCATGATTATTGTATTTTTTTATGTTATGCGACTATTCTTATATCCCAAAAGTAAATATTTGAATTTAATATCTTGGCCTATCTTAAAAATAGGTTTGATTTCTTTTTAAAAAAAGATTTCAGCATATACCTCCAGGATATAAAGAAGATATGAGGGATTAATGAAATAAGATGATGATTTATACGTAAATTACAGATTTGAAGTCTACTCTTTCAAGTAAACTAATTAAATAATAAACAATTTAAAATTAATTACATAATAGTAACCCCGAGAACTAAATGCGTTTACTAACTAAAATACCTCTGCTCTCTTTCATATTCTTAATTAGCTCCCCTTCGGTCGCTGGCTTATCCACCCCTACAGAAATCAGACAGCAAGTAAAAGAAAGGGGGGTGAATTCCATCGTTGCTGAAATAGGTGAGCAAGGTAAAAGGAATGAAATCGCTCATTATATTACAACTGGAAATCCTGAATGGGTAAAAATCGCTTTTGAATTAACTCCCAACATACATCAAGACTTTTCCAAACAGATTTTTAATTCCTTATCTTTTGCCCTGATTAATAATCCTGTTGAAGTTCTAACACTGGCAAACAAACGCAAACCTTCCTTATCAAGTGATATCTGTAATATTCCACCAACATTAATAGGTTTGGAAAATAAAGAGCAATTTGTTCGAAATGTAGCTAAAAGTTTAAACGCAGCCAAAAAATCAGCAAGCAGAAAGGATAAAGAAAATATAGAGATATGTCAGTGGGAGTTGAACCAATCTTACACTGAATATTTGTAATACAATGTTAATAGCTAATAAATACCACTAAAAATAAAGGAGATGAAAATCTCCTTTATTTTATCAGCTTATTAGCACTACAGGGTTTATGTGCCTATTTTACCACACGTAATGTCGGGCGGCCTTTTGGTGGTTGAGGTGGTTCATCATCTGGAGAATTATCATCACGCTGTGTTTTCATATCACGAATCAGCACCAGATTATCAGCCACCGGAGAATCGGAATCTTCCTGCCCAGATCCTGCTTCATAGGCTACTTCTGGCTCAAACATCATTCCGGCCCCATTTTCACGAGCATAAACTGCGATCACAGCAGACATAGGAACAGAAACCTGACGTGCTACCCCACCAAAACGAGCATTGAAGCGAACTTCGTCATTGGCTAATTCCAGATTACCAACCGCCCGTGGGGAAATATTCAGGATGATCTGCCCGTTCTGCGCATATTCCATCGGAACGCTTACCCCATATTGAGTAACATCCACAACAATATGCGGAGTCAAGTCATTATCCAGCAGCCACTCATAGTGTGCCCGCAGTAAATAAGGGCGGCGGGGAGATATTTGAGTCATACCCATACATTAACTCCGTGACTGTAAACGTATTTCACGCTCCGCTTCTGTCAAAGAAGCCAGAAACGCATCACGTTCAAATACACGTTGCATATAGACTTGAAGATCTTTGGCTCCCGGGCCAGATAACTCAACACCCAGTACAGGTAAACGCCACAACAGAGGAGAGAGATAACAGTCTACCAAACTGAATTCATCGCTCATGAAGAAAGGCATCTCTCTGAAAATAGGTGCTATTGCCAGCAACTCTTCAGCAAGCTGTTTCCGTGCAGCATTGGCTTCCTGCATATTCCCTTCCTGAATTTTGTACATTAGGGAATACCAGTCTTTTTCAATTCTGTGCATCATCAAACGACTGGAGCCACGTGCAACAGGGTATACAGGCATGAGCGGTGGATGTGGAAAACGCTCATCCAAATATTCCATTATGATGCGAGAATCATAAAGAGTCAGCTCACGATCAACAAGCGTAGGAACCGTCTGATACGGGTTCAGGTCAATAAGATCCTGCGGCAGATTACCTGCTTCAACGTGTTCTATTTCAACGCTGACCCCTTTTTCCGCCAGTACAATTCGCACTTGATGGCTAAAAATGTCGGTCGGGCCGGAAAACAGAGTCATTACCGAACGTTTGTTGGCAGCGACAGCCATGAAAACCTCCAAGTTTATCTAAAAAAAGGAACGAACAGCCCTTCAATGAACAATGGCTATTCTCGCTCATATTCTCATCCGGCTCGCACTTATTATCCGAGGATTATAGACAAATCAGGCAAACGCATGGATAAGGCAAAAAATTGTCACTAGTCTACCAGATTTTGAACATTTTGTGGGGAAGTAGATTAAGAATTAATGATGATATATCGGAGTTCAGAAATTTATCTCTGCAATGTGCTTTTTTTTTCCAGAAAAAAAGAGTAATTACAAAGGTAAGAAAACCCAAAGATAAAAAACCCGCCATAAAAATGGCGGGTTTTAACATTAATCCAATGCCACCATTGCGGCAAAAAATTAACGCTTGGAGAACTGTGGACGACGACGTGCTTTGCGCAGACCCACTTTTTTACGTTCAACTTCACGAGCATCGCGGGTAACGAAGCCAGCTTTGCGAAGATCAGAACGCAGAGTCTCGTCATAAGCCATCAGTGCACGGGTGATACCGTGACGGATTGCGCCTGCCTGACCAGAGATACCACCACCTTTAACAGTGATGTACAGATCCAGTTTGTCCAGCATGTCAACCAGCTCAAGTGGCTGACGAACAACCATGCGCGCAGTTTCACGACCGAAGTAAACTTCGAGGCTGCGTTGGTTGATTACGATGTTACCGCTACCTGGCTTAATGAAGACACGAGCGGAAGAGCTTTTGCGGCGACCAGTGCCGTAGTATTGATTTTCAGCCATTGCCTATAATCCCGATTAAATGTCCAGAACTTGTGGTTGCTGTGCCGCGTGGTTGTGCTCACTGCCCGCGTAAACTTTCAGTTTACGGTACATTGCACGACCCAGTGGCCCTTTTGGCAGCATGCCTTTAACCGCGATTTCAATGACACGCTCAGGACGGCGGGCAATCATCTCTTCAAAGGTCGCTTGCTTGATACCACCGATGTGGCCAGTGTGGTGATAATAGATTTTGTCAGCACGTTTGTTGCCAGTTACAGCAACTTTCTCTGCGTTAACAATAATGATGTAATCACCAGTATCAACGTGCGGAGTATATTCCGCTTTGTGCTTGCCGCGCAGGCGACGAGCTATTTCAGTTGCAAGACGGCCCAGAGTTTTGCCATCTGCGTCAACAACATACCAGTCGCGTTTTACGGTTTCTGGTTTAGCTGTAAAAGTTTTCATTAAAGCTTACCCAATTATAAGTTACACGTTGGTGAACGCTCGAGGTTCAGAAACTTTTTTGAGGTTCACACGACTCATGTCCAGCAAACCTACCCCTTCGAATAGCCTATGCCGGCACTAATGCAAGTTTTTCGGGAAATAAAAAATCCTGCTGTAACGTGGGGTCGCAAGATTATAGAGAAGTCGCTATAAAAAATCGACCCCAAATTCAATAATTATCTCGCCAGATAACGGTAATCCTGGCGAAATCTCTCTATAATTTCACCGAATATCAAGGCAGATGTGGACGCTGCAAATACTCCTCACTCTGCATTTCCTGTAAACGGGACAAGCAACGCTGGTATTCAAAACGGAGTAATTCTCCCTGATAAATCTCTTCCATTGGCGCTTCAGCATTGATGATCAATTTCACGTGACGTTCATAGAATTCATCGACCAATGCAATAAAACGCCGCGCAGCACTCTCATTCAATACCGTCATCACCGGTACGTCATGCAGCAAAACAGAGTGGTAGAGCTTAGACAAAGCAATATAGTCCAATTGGCTACGGGGTTCCTCACACAACGTTTTGAAATTGATTGCCAACACACCATCAACACTGTTAATCGCAGGCATCTTACGATGGTTAATCTCTAGTACCGGCGCTGGCTCACCTTCCCGCCCGGCCAGACGCAGGAAAACCTGATGCATTTCTTGGTGGGTACTTTCCGACAGTGGCGTCAAATAAAGATGTGCCTGAGTAAGTGTCCGCAATCGATAATCAATGCCGGCATCTACATTCATTACGTCACAATATTTCTTGATTTGTTCAATCGCTGGCAGGAAACGCGCGCGTTGTAACCCGTTCCGATACAGTTCATCTGGTGGGATATTTGATGTTGCCACCAGTGCAATTCCTCGTCTGAACAAAGCTTCTAACAATGTGCCGAGGATCATGGCATCCGTAATGTCAGAAACAAAAAATTCATCAAAGCAGAGTACATCCGTTTGTGCTTTGAAACCATCCGCCACAATTTCCAGAGGGTTTTCGTGCCCCTGTAGCTCAGTTAATTCTTCATGTACCCGCAGCATAAAACGGTGGAAATGGAGGCGTAATTTCCGTTCAGTAGGCAAACTCTGGAAAAACATATCCATCAACCATGTCTTTCCTCGTCCCACGCCTCCCCACATATAAAGCCCCTGAACCGGACGAATCAGCTCTGTTGATGAGCGCTTCAACAATTTACTCAATAGACTTTTCAATCTATTTGTTTTCACGCCATCTGAATTTAAGGTATTACTGGCAGAAAACTGCACGAGATCATGATAAATCATATCCAGACGGGCAACTGTATTATGTTGCACTTCATCAGGTTGATATTGACCATCAGACAGCGCAATTTGGTAAAGAGACGAAGGTGTAATCGGTGACATTAACGTGGTAATCCTTAAAAATTTTTTATTCCCGGTCTACATACCTTGGGTATAACTCACAACCTATCATGACAAATTCGTATAAAATTAACATCTCAGGTGATATATAAATTAATTAAATAATAATCAATATTCCACTCTGACTGAATTAACGGTTATAGTGATAGCTGTGATGTTAATAAAGGAGTTGCCATGACTTGGGAATACGCACTGATCGGATTAATTATTGGTTTTATCATCGGAGCACTGGCTGTCCGCTTTGGCAGCACAAAATTGCGTCAGCAAAATGCGGTACAAGCAGAACTGGAGAAGAATCGGGCAGAACTTGAAGAATATCGCAAAGAGCTGGTTAGCCATTTTGCTCGTAGTGCCGAATTGCTGGATAATATGGCTCGTGATTATCGCCAGTTGTATCAGCATATGGCTAAAAGCTCCAATGAGCTGATGCCAAACATGCCTGTACAGGATAATCCCTTTAATTACCGTCTTAACGAATCCAAGACCGATTCTAATCAAATCGTCACCGATACGCCTCCGCGAGACTATTCTGAAGGCGCATCTGGCCTGTTTCGTCCAATTCAAGACCAAAAACGATAAATCGCCTTGCCGTGGTAACAATCAGTACCACGGCAAGTTACTTTATCCTGTTATATTCGTTTGTTTTTTATTTTTTATTCAGGTAAATCCCTGTAAAGACATTCAACAAAACTACATTATTAGTGAACTTTGCTGAATACTTGGTAGTCATAACTGCAACGAAACAATTATGATTGAGACCTGTCTCAATTAGAGTAATTTCTCAGAAAGCAGAATTTTCTTGTGAGATGGGAATTTTAAGTACGATTTTCCTTTTCTGGCTTAGGTATGTAAGAGAACGTATTCAATGAAAAGTAAAAACACATTGCTCAGCGCACTTGCGATCAGTATTGGATTATCTTTGGCTTCAGTTCCAATGGTAAGTAATGCAGCTTTACCTGCTGCCATGGCCTCTCAAGAATTGCCGAGCCTGGCTCCAATGCTGGAAAAAGTTCTTCCTTCCGTCGTTACCATACATGTTGCTGGTACTGAAGTACAAACCCAACAGCTCCAGCTACCAGAAGACTTCCAGTTCTTCTTTGGGCCAGGTTTTCCGCCGATGGAAAAAAGAAGCCGGCCATTCCAGGGATTAGGTTCTGGTGTCATTATTAATGTCGATAAAGGGTACGTACTTACTAACAATCACGTCATCAACAATGCGGATAAAATTAAAGTCCAGCTAAATGACGGGCGTGAATATTCAGCCAAACTCATCGGGCGTGACCCACAAACTGACATTGCTCTTTTACAGTTAAAAGATGCCAAGAATCTGACCGCCATCAAATTTGCTAACTCAGATCAGCTACGTGTCGGTGACTATGCTGTTGCCATCGGCAACCCATTTGGGTTAGGGCAAACCGTTACCTCAGGGATCATTTCCGCCCTTGGCCGTAGTGGCCTGAATCTGGAAGGTCTGGAAAACTTTATTCAGACCGATGCCTCCATTAACCGGGGTAACTCTGGTGGTGCTCTGATTAACCTGAAAGGGGAGCTGATTGGTATTAATACTGCTATCGTCGCACCAAGCGGTGGCAATGTTGGTATTGGCTTTGCCATCCCAAGTAATATGGCTAAGAACTTAGCTGATCAACTGATTGCTCATGGTGAAGTAAAACGTGGCCTGCTCGGTATCAGAGGCACCGAAATGTCAGCAGATATCGCCAAGGCACTGAATATTGATGCGCAACAAGGTGCATTTGTCAGTGAAGTCACGCCTAAGTCTGCTGCGGCTAAAGCGGGTATCAAGCCAGGAGATGTATTGGTCTCCATTGATGGCAAAAAAATTAATAGCTTTGCTGAGTTAAGGGCGAAAATTGGCACTACCCTTCCAGGTAAAGAGGTCAAAGTTGGTTTACTGCGTAAAGGGAAGCCAATGGAAGTCACTGTCATACTGGAAAACAGTGAAAATCAGGCAACTAAAGCAGAAAAACTGAGTATTGCTCTGCAAGGTGCAACTCTCAGTACTAGCATCGTGAATAACACACCTGGCGTAAAAGTCGATGCAGTTGCCAAAAATTCACCAGCAGCAATGGTAGGTTTGCAGAAGAATGATTTGATTATCGGTGCTAATAATGTTCGAGTTAAAAACATCAATGAACTGCAAAAAATACTGGAAGAAAAACCCTCCGTTATTGCCCTGAATATTCTGCGTGGTAGCGATAACATTTACCTACTGCTGCATAGTTAATCGATATATACCTCTATGAATTTCAGATTGTAGTGTGACAACAAAACAGTGTGACAACAACAACCTGAAAGATAAAAGGTATAGAAAAGGCAGACACAGCATAAGCTGTGTCTGCTCGCTTCTGTGCTATGCTTTTTTAACTTATTGATTATTGAATAATGCCATGCTGATTAAATTACTGCGCTCCATATTGGTAGGATTACTTATTGCAGCGATTTTACTGGTTGCCATACCATCACTGCGTCCCAATAAGTTAAATAATTTCCTATATAGCAACGACACAGAAAAACCTTCCAGTTACAGTCAGGGGGTTCGCCGGGCAGCTCCTGCTGTCGTTAACATCTACAGCACCAGCATAGGTAGCTTTTCCCATGAACCACGGGAGCTTATCCCTCTGGGTTCTGGTGTCATCATGAGTGAGCAGGGCTACATACTCACCAACAGACACGTCATCAATAAAGTGGGATCTATTATTGTGGCGTTGCAAGATGGGCATTTTTATGAAGCGCTATTAGTCGGCTCTGATGGCCCGACCGATCTGGCTGTTCTCAAGATAAACGCTGAAAATCTCCCGGTGATCCCGATCAATCTCAAACATACTCCCCATGTGGGCGATATCGTGCTGGCAATTGGCAACCCTTACAACTTAGGGCAGACAATTACTCAGGGTATTATCAGTGCGACCGGGCGTGTCGGACTCAGCCCGACACGGCGACAAAATTTTCTGCAAACAGACGCGTCAATTAATCAGGGTAGTTCCGGCGGCGCGTTGGTTAATACATTAGGAGAACTGGTAGGCATTAATACGCTGTCATTTGATAAGTCTGAGTTTGGTTCTACACCTGAAGGATTAGGATTTGCTATACCCACAGAGCTTGCAACAAAAATCATGCAGAAATTAATCCGTGATGGACGTGTTATCAGAGGATATATTGGTATTTCAACAAAAGAACTACCTAATATTCGTTCTTCAGGGACCAATATCCATCAAATTCAGGGGGTCCGGGTTTTCCAGCTTTTACCGGGCAGCCCCGCCAAAAAGGCAGGCATTCAAGTGGGGGATATCATTATCAGCTTTAACCATAAGCCTGCAATTTCACCTCCCGAAGTAATGGATCAAGTTGCTGAAATCCGTCCCGGTAGCATCGTTCCTGTTACCGTTTTACGCGATGGTCAAACCCTTACTTTCAACGTTACGATTGAGGAATTTGATGAACACTGAGATCCATCATTAGATGGGAAACGTTCAGGTTTTCAGTTCAGTTCAATTCTTTCCCCCATTTTCTCTCGCATATTCTCTCCCACATATTGGGGAGAGAATATATTTATCCTACTTAATGCGTTCAATATTGGCACCCAGACCACGCAACTTATCTTCAATATGCTCGTAGCCCCGGTCAATATGGTAAATACGATCGACGGTGGTTGTTCCTTCCGCAATACAGCCAGCTAATACCAAACTGGCAGAAGCGCGTAAATCCGTTGCCATCACCTGAGCACCAGATAATTTTTCTACACCGTGGCAAAGTACAGTGTTACTTTCAATTTCTGCATGTGCGCCCATACGAATCAATTCAGGGATATGCATAAAACGATTTTCGAAAATAGTTTCGGTGATCATGCCCGCACCTTCAGCAACGATATTCAGTAAACTAAATTGTGCCTGCATATCAGTCGGGAAGCCCGGATGTGGTGCAGTGCGAAATGTGACTGCTTTTGGTCGTTTACCATGCATATCCAAACTAATCCAGTCATCACCTACCTGAATATCAGCTCCGGCTTCACGTAATTTAGCCAGAACAGCATCCAATGTATCTGGCTTAGCCTTGCGACAGATAACCTTTCCACGGGAAGCCGCCGCTGCAACAAGAAAAGTGCCTGTTTCGATGCGATCAGGTAATACACGATAGACACCACCACCTAAACGTTCGACACCTTCAATCACAATGCGATCGGTTCCTGCACCCGTAATTTTTGCACCCAATGTATTCAGGAAATTGGCCGTATCTTCAATTTCAGGTTCGCGTGCTGCATTTTCAATGATGGTTTTACCTTCCGCCAGTGTTGCTGCTGTCATGATAGTTACCGTTGCACCAACACTCACTTTATCCATAACGATGCTGGCACCTTTTAAACGACCATCTACAGACGCTTTAACATACCCTTCTTCCAGTACAATCTTTGCACCAAGCTGTTCTAGTCCGGAAATATGAAGATCAACAGGACGGGCCCCGATAGCGCAACCACCGGGTAAAGAAACCTGTCCCTGCCCAAAACGGGCTACCAGTGGCCCCAATGCCCAAATAGAAGCACGCATGGTCTTAACCAGCTCATAAGGAGCACAATATTTATTGACCTCTCTGGCATCAACAAATACCGAACCATTGCGTTCTACTTTCGTTCCCAAACGGTTCAGCAGTTTGATTGTGGTATCAATGTCTTTTAATTCAGGAACATTCTGTAATTCAACTGGCTCTTCCGCCAGCAACGCTGCGAACAGAATTGGTAATGCGGCATTTTTTGCCCCGGAAATAGTCACCTCTCCTGACAAGCAGGTAGGCCCTTTCACTCGAAATTTATCCATCTGTCATGATTCTCTTGTTTAATTCAAAGTGTGCTGTTCGCGGCGATGCAAACAACCTCAAAATCCCTGGAGCTTGCGGTCACGTTGCCATTGTGCTGGAGTGTAGGTTTTAATTGACAAAGCGTGAATGCGATTATCAGCGATGTATTCCATCAGGGGTGCATAAACTGTCTGTTGTTGTTTGACACGGCTTAACTCAGCAAAAATTTCACCCACTGCAATTACCTGAAAATGGCTACCATCACCACTAACGATAACTTCATCAAGCACTAACTTTTCCATCAGTACCTTTTTAATGTCATTAGTATCCATAGTTTGCTCACACTCGCTGTTAAAATAATAGTAGACGCCTATCGTAATGGAATCCAGGCGACTCTTAAACCAAGAAAAACGCCCTTATAAGGCAAGGACTCATAAGGGCGATAATTATACCCACCATCTTTCTGGTGAGTTATTCTCAGATTATAAATGGCCCGCAAAGATACTTTGCAGACCATAAAGCGCAATAAGCGTTTTCAGGCGCTCCCCTATACCAGAAAATGTCAGCTCTTTGCCTTGTTGCTGCCTGTCGCCTTTTACGCGTACAAATAAAGCCAGCCCCGTGGAATCCACATGTTCAAGTTGGGAAACATCAATATTATCTATTTGAGCCAATACGTTGTCTCTTTCCTGCCAAAAGGATAGCAGGCTATCGCGATCCAACGTACCTTTCAGAAACAGCGTGTTTCCTTCTTGTTCCCAACTTAACTGCACTATTCTATCAGGCTCTTTATCCTTTTCCCGGCTTTTCATATCACTTTTTCTTTTCCAGAGTGATTGGAACTTGTGCACTGATTTTCAGTTGCTCTGTTAAACCATTAATACCTTTCTGGCGCAAAATTTCCGACCACTCATTCTGTTTTGTCGTAATCATGCTCACACCTTCTGCTATCATGTCGTAAGCCTGCCAGTTACCGGTTTTACTGTTTTTTCGCCACTGAAAGTCGAGACGAACAGGTGGTTGACCATTAGGATCTGTGATGGTGACCCGGATCGCTACGATAGTCTTATCACCCAATGGTTGCTCAGGAGCAATCTGGTAATTTTGTCCATGATACATTGCCAGAGCCTGACCATAAGCTTGCTCCAGATAAGACTCAAATGCCTTGAAATAAGCGTCACGCTGCTCTGGTGTCGCTTGCTTGTAGTAAGGCCCTAATACCAATGCCCCTGCATATTTTGCCTGCACATAAGGCATTAATTCCTGATGCACAATCTGACGCAGTATTTCAGGATTTGCCTGAATCTGCGGCTGTTCATTCTTCAAACGAGAGAACGTTTTTTCCGCTGCATCTTTCATTAATGCATAAGGGTTGGTTTGATCAATAGCACTGGCGAATGGTGCAACCACCAGTAAGGCAGCCATAAGTAATCGCTTAAACATCATTAGCACTTCTCCTAAGCAGTGGATTATGGGTTAGTGTGCCTGTGCGGGTGCAGCAGAAGACTGATGATCTCCGCCACCACTCTTGTACAGGAACTGACCAATTAAGTCTTCAAGGACCATCGCAGGTTTGGTGTCCTCAATTCGATCTCCATCTTTCAGCATGGTGACGCCCAAATCAGGATCATCAAACCCGACATTCAACGCGACATATTGTTCACCCAACAGACCAGAGGTCCGAATAGAAAGAGAACTGGAACTTGGAATGTTGTCGTACTGCGTGAAAATATCCAGCTCGACCTGTGGAGTATAGCTTTTCTTATCCAGCCAGATTTTCCCTATCCGGCCAATAACAACGCCCCCGATTTTGACAGGAGAACGTTCTTTCAATCCACCAATATTGTCAAATGCAGCAGTAACACGATAAGTGGTCTGACTACCGAAAGACCGAATATCAGCGACTTTCAGACATAAAAAAATGATTGCTGCCAGTGCAATTACGACAAAACTTCCAACCCAAATTTCATTTTTCTTACTTTGCATCGAATTAGTTCCCAAACATCAGTGCCGTCAACACAAAATCCAAGCCCAATACTGCTAACGACGCATGAACTACTGTGCGCGTCGTTGCCCTGCTGATCCCTTCCGATGTTGGGATAGCGTCATAACCATTGAACAGCGCGATCCATGTAACCGTGATGGCAAAAACTACGCTCTTAAGAAAACAATTAAGTATATCTTTCTGCCATTCCACCGCTGACTGCATGGAAGACCAGAAAAAACCACTATCAATGCCTTTCCAATCCACACCGACCATCACACCGCCCAGAATGCCAACTGCAACAAAGATCATCGATAACAAAGGCATACTGATAAAACCAGCCCAGAAACGTGGGGCGATAATCCGACGTAATGGATCCACTGCCATCATTTCCAAACTGGAAATTTGTTCTGTCGCTTTCATCAAGCCAATTTCTGCGGTCAATGCAGAACCTGCGCGACCAGCAAATAAGAGTGCTGTCACTACCGGGCCTAATTCCCGCAACAGCGATAAAGCTACCATCATGCCAAGGCTACCTTCAGCACTGAAAGTTCTCAGCACCAAATAGCCCTGCAACGCTAAAACCATGCCAATAAATAAACCTGAAACAACAATAATCAGTAGTGACTGTACACCTACCCTATAAAGCTGCTGGCGCAATAATAACCATTGTCTGGCAGGTTCCGGTTTACCAATAATTGCGCTGAACAGCATGAACCCCGCACGGCCGAATGAAGCGGCAACTTCAATCGCTCGCCTGCCTAATGTTGCCAATGCCCGTGTTAACATCAACATTCCATTATCCTAATAACTATTTTGTTACTAACTAATTTTATTAGCTAATAACTCGGTTTTATAATCCCCCGCAGGGAAACGGAAAGGCACTGGCCCATCAGCAATGCCATCCAGGAACTGTCGTACCCGTTGATCCTGATTCATTTTCAATTGCTCCGGTGTACCTTCTGCAATGACCTTTTTTTCAGCCACAATGTAAGCATAATCAGCAATACTTAATACTTCAGGAACATCATGAGAAACCACAACACAGGTAACACCAAGAGCGTGATTAAGTTCATCGATCAACTTTACCAGAACACCCATTGTAATCGGATCTTGACCAACAAATGGCTCATCAAACATGATTAAATGAGGATCCAGTGCAATCGCTCTCGCCAAAGCAGCCCGTCTTGCCATACCCCCGGATAACTCCGATGGCATCAATTGGGCAGCACCACGCAATCCTACGGCTTCCAGTTTCATCATTACCGTAGTATAAATTAACTCTTCGGGCAGATCGGTATGCTCACGTAAGGGAAAAGCAACATTGTCAAAAACATTCAGATCCGTAAATAACGCACCTGACTGAAATAACATGCTCATTTTCTTACGGACAGCATAAAGGCGGGGGCGGGACAATGCTGGGATATTATCGCCATCAAACCAAATTTCACCACGCTCAGGACGGAGTTGCCCACCAATCAAACGCAGCAGCGTCGTTTTTCCAATACCAGAAGGACCCATGATAGCGGTTATTTTCCCTTTGGGGACGGTCAGATTAATATCAGCAAAAATTGGGCGTTGACCACGGGTGAAATACATTCCGCTGATCTCAATAAGATTTTCTGTTTGTTGACTCATTATTGATAGCCCTTAATTGTTAATAAACTAATTGCTTACTGTTTCCAAATAATCAGTGATGCATACTACAAAAAAATTGCCAAATTTGCGTTAGCAAAGTGATAGCAAATTTTACTTTTTATCGTTCGACCTTCAGAATATATAACTCTGACTAAATAAATATTTTTGTTTACAAATCAACCAATACTGGCATTGTGCTCAATTAAATCTTATCTAAGGAACACATCATGTTTCTGACTATTGTACTGCTCATTACTGGGTTGATTTTACTGGTGTACGGTTCTGATAGATTAGTATATGGTGCTGCGGTGTTTGCCCGCTCATTAAAAATACCCCCTTTTATTATTGGCCTGGTGGTCATGGGAATCGGCACCTCTTTGCCAGAATTGATGGTATCTGTCACCGCAAGTCTGAATGGGTTACCAAACATGGCTGTGGGTAATGCAATCGGTTCTAATATTACAAATTTACTGTTAATTACCGGTGCAGTCGCACTTATTCGTCCAATAACAGTACAATCAGAAATTTTGCGGCGAGAATTGCCTCTGATGTTGCTGATTATAGGGTTTGCAGGCTACTTGTTGTCCAATAATTACCTGAGTCGTTTGGATGGCATTGTTCTGTTGTTTACCGCTCTATTTTTCATATCAATAATGATAAAAATGACAGCAAACTCCCAATGTAATGATATCGATAACTACACACGGGAACGGGATTCAGAACTGCCCATTGAAGGCAACAAAGGGATCGCGCTGCTTTGGGTTGTTTTAGGATTAATTATCCTGCCGATATCTACCCGCATGGTCATTGATAATGCTACTGTCATTGCACATATTTATGGTATCAGTGATCTGGTTATTGGACTGACAATTTTGGCTGTGGGAACAAGCCTGCCTGAACTTGCGACTTCTATTGCTGCGGCCATTAAAGGTGAAAATGATATGGCAATAGGAAATATCATTGGTTCTAATGTTTTCAACATGACCTTTGTATTAGGTATTTCCAGCATATTTTCACCCAGTGTTATTTCACTCTATGCCTTTTCCCGGGATTTTTGGATCATGATGGCAGCAAGTGTACTATTCACGCTATTCTGTGTGAGGAGAAAACATCGATTGAACCGATTGAACGGCGCGCTATTACTCGGCTGTTTTATCGCTTATTTTGTCGTACTTTTTGTGATGTCTGGTGATTAATATCCGGTAATTAATGTACTGAATAATTACCGATTGAATGGGAAGAAGTGGGAGTAGAAATGCCTAAGATCGATTTTCAGCAAGCAGGTAAGAGAGTATTACATATCGAACTCGACGGATTGACGAGATTGGAACAGTATATCAATGATGATTTCAGCAAAGCCTGTGAGTTAATGTTTGACTGCGAGGGCAAAGTCATTGTCATGGGGATGGGTAAATCCGGCCATATAGGAAGAAAAATGGCGGCAACATTTGCCAGCACCGGCACTCCGTCGTTCTTTGTCCACCCTGGAGAAGCCAGTCATGGTGATCTCGGCATGGTGACCCCAAAAGACATTGTCATAGCCATTTCCAATTCTGGTGAATCCAATGAGATCCTCGCCTTAATTCCGATACTTAAGCGGCAAAAAGTCCCACTCATCTGTATGACAAATAACTGTAACAGTAGCATGGGTAAAGCCTCTGATGTCCATCTGTGCATCAAAACACCACAAGAAGCCTGCCCATTAGGATTGGCTCCCACAACCAGTACAACCGCAACGCTGGTCATGGGTGATGCTCTCGCCCTTGCACTACTGGAAGCCCGTGGTTTTACCGCAGAAGATTTCGCCCTTTCCCACCCCGGTGGTGCACTTGGACGCAAACTTTTGCTACTGGCCAGTGACCTAATGACCATCGGTGATGACATTCCCCGAGTACCTCACACTGCCTCTCTGCGTGAAGCATTGATAGAAATCACACGAAAAAAACTGGGTATGACTGTCATCTGTGGTGATGATATGCAGATCGATGGTATCTTTACTGACGGGGATCTACGCCGCGTTTTCGATATGGGTATCGATTTAAATAACGCCAAAATTTCTGATGTTATGACCACAGGGGGTATCCGCATCAAACCGAATGCGTTAGCTGTTGATGCCCTGAATCTGATGCAATCACGCCATATTACCTCCCTACTGGTTACAGAAGGCAACACCTTGCTTGGTGTATTACATATGCACGACCTATTACAAGCAGGAGTTGTATAAAAACCAGCCATGCAAATCTGGTAAGATAGTTAATCAACAGGCCTGCAACCAAGGGCCTGTCACAATTTAATACTGGTTATAACACAACGCTAGTGACAATAATGTAGTAGAGAATTCCTGAATGAAGCAAAACGATTATCTGGATACCTGTTATGGCCCAGTAAATAAAGAAATTATCGAGAAAGCCCAAAAGATCCGCCTATTGATCTGTGATGTTGATGGTGTCATGTCAGATGGCCTGATATACATGGGCAACGAGGGTGAAGAGCTGAAAGCCTTTAATGTTCGTGACGGTTATGGTATCCGTTGTTTAATTACCTCCGGTATCGAAGTTGCAATTATAACTGGCCGCCAAGCCAAGTTGTTGGAAAATCGCGCAAAAACTCTTGGTATTACCTATCTTTACCAAGGTCAGAACGATAAGACTTTGGCGTATCAGGAACTGTTGGATAAACTAGCGCTACAACCTGAACAGGTTGCCTATATCGGCGATGACCTGATTGATTGGCCTGTCATGGCTCAGGTCGGATTATCGGTTGCGGTGGCCGATGCTCACCCACTATTACTGCCGAAGGCAGATTATGTGACTCAGATTGCTGGTGGTCGTGGGGCAGTCAGAGAACTTTGTGATTTGGTGCTTTTCGCTCAGAATAAGCTTGAAGATGCCAAAGGGTTATCAATATAAAATATGAACTGAAAAAAGAATGAGCAGAACTCAATCCTGGCTGATCGCAATACTGACTTTGATTGTGCTTGCATTGATTGGCTGGAATTTATCCAATTCAAATCAAGACACTTCATCACCTATTTTAGATGATAGTTATCCTACTTACCAAACAGAGGAAGCCATCACATTTGTTTATGATCCAGGGGGTAAATTGGCTTATAAACTCGTGGCAGATGATGTTAAAAATTATACGGAAACAAAGCTGACTTGGTTTACCAAGCCAGTTTTGACGACTTTTGATGCTAACAGCTCATCCACATCCCCAAAACCAACATGGACTGTACGCGCCAATAAAGCAAAACTTACCCATGATGATATGCTCTACTTATATGGGGATGTCCAAGTGGACAGCTTGAATAACACATCGCAATTGCAAAAGATCACAACAGATAATGCAACAGTCAATCTCGTGACTCAGGATGTTGCTTCTGACGATAAAGTCACTTTAGAGGGAGTCGGACTGCAATCTGTTGGCATGAGAATGCGCGGCAATCTACGAGACAAAACTGCTGAATTGATTGAAAAGGTAAGCACTCGCTATGAGATTCCACATGAAGAACCTAATCCGTAATACCCTGATTACCAGTACACTGGTTGCAGTTAGCCTGCCGGCACTGGCATTGAAAGATGACACGCAAAAACCCATTACCATTGATTCAGCCAGACAATCTTTGGATGTAACGGGGAACGTTGCCACATTTACGGATAATGTTATCGTAAAGCAAGGTTCTATCGATATTCGGGCTGATAAGGTTGTTGTTACCCGCCCTGATGGTGATTCGAAAAAAACCGTTATCGAAGCCTATGGCAATCCTGCAACGTTTTACCAATTGCAGGATGATGGTAAGCCCATCAAAGGCCATGCTGCAAAGATGCGCTATGAAATGGGTAGCGAGCTAGTCACACTGACAGGCAATGCTTATCTTGAACAGCTCGACAGTAACATCAAAGGCGATAAAATCACCTACTTAGTGCCAACACAGCAAATGGAAGCCTTTAGCGATAAAGGTAAGCATGTCACCACTGTCCTGTTACCTTCTCAGTTGCAGGAAAAAGGCCCTAGTGTTAACAACACTGATGTTAATAAAAAGAGTAAATAACGACGTATGGCAATATTAAACGCGGACAATCTGGCAAAAGCTTATAAGGGACGTAAGGTCGTTGAGGATGTCAGCCTGAAAGTAAAATCAGGTGAAATTGTGGGCCTGCTTGGGCCAAACGGTGCAGGTAAAACCACAACTTTCTATATGGTTGTTGGTATTGTGCCACGTGATGCAGGCACTATCACTATAGACCATGAAGATATCAGCCTGCTACCTCTGCATGAACGTGCCCGCCAGGGCATCGGTTACTTACCACAGGAAGCCTCTATCTTCCGTCGGCTGAGTGTGTTCGATAATTTAATGGCAGTTCTTGAGATCCGTAAGGATATCAATCAGGAACAACGCAAAGCGCGTGCCGAAGAATTGATGGAAGAGTTTCATATTTCTCATTTGCGTAATAACCTTGGTCAATCACTGTCCGGGGGGGAACGCCGTCGTGTGGAAATCGCCCGCGCATTGGCCGCAAATCCTAAATTTATTCTGTTGGATGAACCTTTTGCAGGTGTTGACCCTATTTCTGTTCTTGATATTAAAAAGATCATTCAACACTTACGGGACTG
Organism: Xenorhabdus sp. SGI246; assembly: GCF_040838225.1. Classification (NCBI taxonomy): domain Bacteria; kingdom Pseudomonadati; phylum Pseudomonadota; class Gammaproteobacteria; order Enterobacterales; family Morganellaceae; genus Xenorhabdus; species Xenorhabdus sp. SGI246. The sequence goes on along the minus strand of NZ_JBFPEZ010000026.1, from coordinate 70,629 downwards.
TGGTCTGGGCGTTCTGATTACTGACCATAACGTCCGTGAAACACTGGATGTTTGTGAACGCGCTTACATTGTCAGTCAGGGGCATTTGATTGCCCACGGTACACCAGAAGATATCCTCAGCAATGAGCAAGTTAAGCGTGTTTATCTGGGTGAGGGCTTCCGGCTTTAAAACTCATTGTCAGGAAAAATTCAGGGGCATTCAGTTCAGGAGGAAGTGAGATCGTTATGAAGCAAAGTTTGCAACTCAAACTCAGTCAGCAATTGACGATGACGCCGCAACTTCAGCAAGCTATCCGTTTGTTGCAACTTTCTACGCTTGAACTTCAACAGGAGCTCCAACTGGCTTTGGAAGCCAATCCTATGCTTGAGCAAGAAGAACTACATCAAGAAATGGATATCCAAGGCTATTCTGATGCACAAACAGCCCCTGATGCAGAAACATATCCTGATAGCGAAACAAAAGTCATGGATGCTCTTGAAGCCCTTGAGCAACGGGATATGCCTGAAGAGCTTCCCCTTGATACCAGTTGGGATGAAATTTACACTGCGGGTCCATCCCTGGGAGCAAAAAGTGACTACAGCGCAGATGATTTTCCCATCTATCAAGGTGAAACGACCCAGACATTACAAGATTATTTAATGTGGCAGGCTGCATTGACTCCCTTTACTGAAACAGATTCAGCCATCGCCACATCGATCATTGATGCCATTGACGAAACAGGCTACCTGACAGTCCCTGTCGAGGAGATCCTTGTCAGCATTGGTGATGATGAACTGACATTAGAAGAAGTCGAAGCCGTACTCAAGCGAGTACAACACTTTGATCCCATTGGTGTTGCGGCACGTAATTTACGTGAATGTCTGCTAATCCAACTTACAATGCTACCAGCAGAAACACCTTACCTGAACGAAGCAAAACTGGTTACCAGTAAGTACCTTGAACTATTGGGCAACCGGGACTTTCGAAATTTGTTGCGACAAAGCAAATTAAAAGAAAGTGCATTAAAAGCAGCAATTGATATTATTCAGTCACTGGAGCCGAGGCCCGGATTAATGGTGAATACCGGAGAATCCGAATACGTTATTCCCGATGTATTAGTCCAGAAAGAGAATGAACGCTGGCAGGTCAGGCTGAATATCGATAACATCCCTCGTCTGCGCATTAATCAGCATTATGCTGCACTAGGGCAACAATCTCATAATGAGAGTGACAGCCTGTTTATCCGTAATAACCTGCAAGAAGCTAAGTGGCTGATAAAAAGTCTTGAAAGTCGCAATGAAACGTTATTGAAAGTCAGTCACTGCATTGTGGAGCGACAGCAAGATTTCTTTGAATATGGTGCGGAATACATGAAACCACTGGTACTGGCTGATATCGCCTATCAGGTTGACATGCATGAATCTACCATTTCCCGTGTGACAACCCAGAAATATCTGCATAGTCCACGCGGGATTTTTGAATTGAAATATTTTTTCTCCAGTCACGTTAACACTGATAGCGGAGGCGAAGCCTCTTCTACGGCGATACGTGCACTGGTGAAAAAATTGGTCGCGGCAGAAAACCCGGCCAAGCCACTGAGTGACAGTAAATTGACAAACTTACTTGCCGAGCAAGGCATTCAAGTAGCACGTCGAACTGTCGCAAAATATAGAGAGTCGTTATCCATCCCGCCTTCAAACCAACGTAAAAAGTTGGTTTGAACAACACAGAGAAGGAAAACACTATGCAACTCAATGTTACAGGCCACAATCTTGAAATCACTGATGCACTACGCAACGTTGTAAACACAAAATGCGGCAAATTGGATCAATATTTCGATAAGATTAACCTTATTCAGGTCATCCTCCGAGTGGAAAAGGTGCAAAAAATCGCTGAAGCCACGGTGCATGTCAATGGAGGAGAGTTGCATGCGAGTTCAGAGCATGAAGATATGTATGCAGCAATTGATGCGCTTGCAGACAAACTGGCTCGTCAATTGACCAAACATAAAAGTAAATTGAGACAACATTAACAGTTTTCAGACAACGGGACTGTCATAAGATTAGCACTGTTCTATCTATATCCAATAGACTTCCGGTTGCATCAAAGTAGGCAATAAATGAATGCAGCTAACGAAAGAAACAACCAGAAGGCTCAATGGCATAAGCATAAATAGTGCTCTGATACCAGATGCCTAAACTCAGGTATCTGGTATTACAGGCCCTAAGTGAATAAAGAAATGAACAACGAAACAGATTTACCACTAAGTTCAGTGCTTTCATCCGAATGTACGCGTAACAACGTACCTTGTTCGAGTAAAAAGCGCGCCTTAGAGATTATCAGCGAGCTGGCATCGAAACGGCTTAATTTACCAGAAAATGCCGTATTTGAAGCCATTCTTTCCCGCGAGAAAGTAGGTACAACAGGTATTGGCAGCGGGATTGCCATTCCTCACGGCAAGCTGGAGACAGAATGCTCAAATAATGCCGTTGGTGTATTTTTGCATCTAGAACAACCGATTACCTTTGATGCTATTGATAATCAACCTGTTGACTTGCTATTTGCTTTATTGGTTCCATCTAACCAGTGTCAGATCCATTTGCATTCACTTTCATTGATTGCAAAACGGCTGTCAGATAAAAATCTTTGTCGTCGTTTGCGTTCAGCGCAAAGTGATGAAGAACTCTACAAAATCATTACTGAATAAATAACGATTACAATTGCGGTTACAATTGATTGTTGAAAAGCAATAAAAAAACAGCAGCGGTTCTAACGAACCGCTGAGACATTAAGGGGAGTCATCTCATGGTGCTGATGATAGTCAGCGGTCGTTCTGGTTCTGGTAAATCCGTAGCCCTGCGTGCACTGGAAGATATGGGGTTCTATTGTGTAGATAACCTGCCGGTAGTGTTACTTCCGGAGCTGGCTAATACATTAGCCGAGCGTGACATTTCAGCAGCAGTCAGTATCGACGTGCGAAATATGCCGGAGTCACCCGAAATTTTCGAAGAAGCACTGACAAAATTACCCGACAGCTTTTCACCTCAGCTTCTGTTTCTTGATGCAGATCGTAACACATTGATCCGTCGTTACAGTGACACCCGGCGCTTGCATCCACTCTCAAGCAAAAATCTGTCACTGGAAAGCGCTATCGACAAAGAGAGCGATCTACTGGAACCACTGCGTTCGCGGGCAGATCTGATCATTGATACGTCTGAGATGTCAGTTCACGAACTGGCTGAAATGCTCAGAACGCGTTTATTGGGTAAACGTGAACGTGAACTGACCATGGTGTTTGAATCTTTTGGCTTCAAACACGGTATTCCGATTGATGCAGATTACGTTTTCGATGTGCGCTTCCTGCCAAACCCACACTGGGATCCAAAACTGCGCCCAATGACAGGGTTGGATCGCCCTGTTGCCGCATTTTTGGATCGTCATACAGAAGTGCATAACTTCATTTACCAAACCCGCAGTTATCTTGAACTCTGGCTGCCGATGCTGGAAACCAATAACCGCAGCTATCTGACAGTTGCCATAGGTTGTACCGGCGGTAAACATCGTTCAGTTTATGTGGCAGAGCAATTAGCTGATTACTTCCGTTCCCGTGGTAAAAACGTGCAATCACGTCACCGCACACTGGAAAAACGTAAGTAACCGAATGTAACGCAACCAAACAAAATAAAGCAGGCCATGACAGTCAAACAGAGACTTGAGATCAAAAACCGACTCGGTATGCATGCCCGGCCTGCTATGAAATTACATGACCTTGTGCAGCAGTTTCAATCTCAGGTCATTCTGCGCAACAACAGTAATATTCAGGCGGAAGCTCATAGTGTTATCGCTATGTTGATGCTGGATTCCGAACAGGGCAGTTACATTGAAGTTGAAGCAACCGGGCCGGATGAACAACAAGCTCTGGCAGCTATTGTCGAGCTATTTAATTCTGGCTTTGACGAAGAATAGGATAGACATAAGATAGAAAGCAACGCTCACATATTCTGTTAAACCAGTTATCTCTTTTTATGGACAGGAAGTAGCAAAATGAAACTCATTCGTGTATATCCTGATTCATTTGTATTCGAAGAGCCACATCGGAAAGTATCAAGGAAAAATCGGCTAACCATCTCATGTCATGGAAATAGAGAGCAATTAATCATAAACAGAATTTCGTATAATCCATTACAGATTTCCCTACTTATCCATAAATGGACAGACGTTACTAAACTACATAGTATTCGTGTTCTCTCTTGCCGTTCGGCGAACTCAGATCCCAACGAATACATTCAACATATGGTGGCAAAGTCACTCCTCCCCTATTCCACCTCATTTGCCTCACAATTATCTGTATATCTGCCAAATATTTTTGTCAGGGGATATTCATGGCGGCTCGCTACAACTTGTAATTTCCCAATCGTTTGGCATCGTTATTGTACCGAAGGGGCTCAGGCTACCGAAAATTTACTAACTCAACATTTTGTCATCATTAAGAATAACCCAAGATATCATTATCATTGTGTAGTATTTCTCAACGGTAAAGCTGTAAAACAAAACTATCAGATTCAAACGATAAATGGCAGTGACTTTGCGTGCTTATAGCAAAGATCCGTTACATTTATTTTTTGTTCTCCTCTCAATTCCTACTATTCATAAACACATATTCATGCATTTTTCCCAAATCTCTTCATCTCTCTTTCAAGAACGGTAACAAACACAGTATTTAAAACCAATAAAAAATGTAATCCAATATAGTGTCTGGCTAAATCTTATTTCATTAACAACACAAAACAGTTCGTGATCATGATCTCTTTATTTTCACGTCAGAACAGCCTAATATCACTTTAATCACATTTGAAAATAACACCCCCCTCCTTGCGTTGCGGGGTGTTATTTTGTATTGAGCCTAATTTGGAGAGTGGTATGACAAAACCTAAAATTATTATCAATGAATTAGATGCAGAACGTTTAGATTCTCTGTTGGAACAACCTGCGTTTGCCAATAGTAGTATCGCAGATGCACTAAATGAAGAGCTGGATAGAGCTGAAATTGTGCCACCTGTAGAAATACCCGCAGATGTTGTCACAATGAACAGTGAAATTAAATTTATTGATTTCAGTAATAATGAAGAAAGGACCCGCACTCTCGTTTACCCGTCTTCTCTGCAAGACAGTACAAAACAACTGTCCGTGATGGCGCCTTTAGGTGCGGCACTTTTAGGATTACGGGTAAATGATGAAATAACCTGGGAATTGCCAAATGGTGAAAAAACCCGGATAAAAGTATTAGAAATACTTTATCAGCCTGAGGCGGCGGGTGAATATCACCGTTAATTCACAGCCAGCTCAGTAGAACCAAACTGGCTGTTGTTGATTGAGTATCCCTATTGACCGGCGATACTCATTTCCGGCAATAGTATTGATCCACACTGGATGTTACTGCGTGTTTCAATATCATTACCTATCGTTACCATATTTGCCCACATATCTTTCAGGTTGCCTGCAATAGTGATCTCACTGACCGGATATTGTATTTCGCCATTTTCAACCCAAAAACCGGCCGCACCACGAGAATAATCCCCAGTCACAGCACTGACGCCCTGTCCCATCAGTTCCGTCACCACCAGGCCGGTTCCCATTTCCCGTAGCAGACCTGCAAAATCCAGCCCTTGCCCCGCGATACGCCAGTTATGAATTCCACCTGCATGGCCTGTACTCGCCAGACCCAGTTTACGGGCAGAATATGATGTCAACAGCCATGACTGTAAAACACCATCTTTAATAATTTCACGCGCAAGTGTACGCACACCTTCACTATCAAAAGGTGTAGAAGCCAACCCTCTCAGCAAGTGTGGTTGTTCTTCAATGGTCAACCATGAAGGCAGGATCTGCTTACCCAGACTGTCCAGCAAGAAAGATGATTTACGATAGATGCTGCTGCCGCTGATCGCTCCGACTAAATGACCAAACAGGCCAGTAGCGACTTCGGCAGAGAAAATCACAGGGGCTTTCATCGTCGGAAGTTTACGCGCACCTAAGCGAGACAATGTACGATGTGCACTTTCTTGCCCAACCCATTCTGGCGATTGCAACTCATCAAAACGACGGTTCACACTATAAGCATAATCACGCTCCATATTGCCACCCTGCTCTGCAATTACGCAGCTCGACATGGAATAGCGACTTGAACAATAGCTCTGTAACATACCGTGACTATTACCAAAGACCCGAATGCCATAATGACCATTAAAACTACCACCTTCGGTATTGGTAATACGCTGATCTGCCTGTAATGCAGCCTGTTCGGCACGGGCAGCTAACTCAATTGCCTTATCAGCATCCAAATCCGCGGGATGGAACAAATCCAGCTCCGGTGCCTCAAACGCCAATAATTCTTTATCTGCGGGACCAGCACAGGGATCAGGTGAAGTATAACGGGCGATATCAATGGCGGCCTGTACAGTACGTGCAATGGCCTCCGGGCTTAAATCGGTAGAAGAAGCACTACCTTTGCGCTGCTGGTGATAAACGGTGATCCCCAATGCACCATCGCTATTAAACTCAACATTTTCGACTTCACTGAAACGGGTACTGACACTAATCCCCGTCGTTTTGTTGACTGCGACTTCCGCAGCATCACTGCCTGCTTTCGCTAATTCTAGAGCGCGAGAAACTGCATCTTCCAGTTGTTTGCGCTGCTCCGCAATTTGTTGATTGGTCACTATCATTAATTAACCACATGAATTAAAGAGAAGATTTATCAGGAAAAAAGCGTGTTTCGGCTTTCAATATTAATGCCGAGTGGTAATCAGACAATTTTCCCAGTTACAATACACGATATTAGGATGTTAACACCCACCGGGCGATAGGTCATGTTCCAAAGTGTACCTTATCCGGCCTTTTTAGAAGGAAAACGATTATGGCAAAGCAGCCTGAAGATTGGCTCGACAATTATCCTGCTGAAGAGGAAGAGATAATCTGGGTCAGTAAAAGTGAAATCAAGCGGGATGCTGAGATACTGAAAAAACTAGGGGCAGAGCTGGTTGAGTTGAGTAAGAGCGAACTGGAACGCATCCCATTGGATGAAGATCTGCTGGCCGCTATTGAATTAGCACAGAAAATCAAGCGTGAGGGTCGCCGTCGTCAATTACAATTGATTGGCAAATTGTTGCGGGCCCGTGATCCTGAGCCAATTACCACTGCACTGGATAAATTGAAAAACCGTCATAACCAGCAGGTTGTGATACTACATAAGCTGGAAGAGTTACGGGATAAGTTACTTGAGAGCGACAACGCCCTTGAAGAAGTCGTAGCGCTATATCCGCACACAGATCGTCAACAACTGCGGACACTGATACGCAATGCTAAAAAAGAGAAAGCAGCGAACAAGCCACCGAAATCCTATCGTCAGATCTTCCAATATCTGAAAGAGTTATCAGGAACAGTATGATGCCCTAACCGCCATTTTTTTAAATGGCGGTTATTTAAATACAAAAATCGCGTAAAACATGGAAATATTACTTTAAAAAGAATGAACATCTCATGTCAGAGAACATTATTTTTATCAAATTATTTCTTAAATACAATAAGCTCTTTTCAAATATGTTCACCATAATAAAGAGTTAACCAATTTGGACCTATACCTTTATGCGTATTATCCAGGTAATTCATATCAATATCTGGATAATTGATATAACATCTCTGAAGAAAGATTACTATTTAATTACATTATTAAAGTCAAAAGATTAAATTAAATAAAAAAGTTATTATTGGATACAGTTCAACTTCCTACATATTGTATTAAACCATCTTAAACTATTAGTTTGGTTTTCATGTTATGATAATGTAACATTTATACATGAATAATCTATAATATAAAATTTCACCAAGCTATTTCAAACTCGTAAAAAGGATATTTCAAATGCCATTAGTTGTTATTCCCGATGATTATCAATCTGCGACAAGACAAATTCAAGCTTTATATAAGAATAGTCATTTTGAGGTTATCAGTCTCGGTGCAATTGATCGCGATTCGAAAGCTGACGAACTATTATCAAAAGCTGATGCCCTTATTCTGATCCGTGAAAGAACATTGATTGATGAAAAGTTTTTGTCCAAAACACCCCATTTAAAACTTATCAGCCAGACTGGAAAAGTTGCTAACAATATCGATCTAGAGTTGTGTAAACAACGGGGTATTGCTGTCGTAGAAGGGGCTGGTTCACCCATTGCAGCCGCAGAATTAACTTGGCTGTTAATCCAAAGTTCCATCCGCAGGTTCGTTTCTTCAGTGGAAGCAATGAAAAAAGGCTATTGGCAAACTGAATTGGGGGATACCGTTGTCGGCAAAACACTTGGGATCCTGGGCTATGGGAAAATAGGTCAGTTAGTTGCAAAATATGCGCGTGCATTTGATATGAAAGTTCAGGTATGGGGATCAGAACATTCACAAGAAAAAGCGCGTCAGGACGGTTTGATTGTCCCTCATTCCCGCGAAGATTTTTTTAAAACATCAGATGTCATCACTCTGCATCAACGGCTGGTTAAAGAGACCACGGGCAATGTCACGTTGGCTGACCTTACTCATATGAAAAATAGTGCTGTATTAGTCAATACAGCAAGATCCGGGTTGATAGAGGCAGGTGCACTTGAGAAAGCTCTCGATCTGGGTACTCCGGGTTTTGCAGCACTGGATGTTTTTGATATTGAACCCATTTGGGATATCAATCATTCTTTATTAAAACGAGATAACGTTTTGTGCAGTCCACATATCGGTTATGTTACTAAAAGCTGTTATGACATTTATTTCGACAGCGCATTTAAGAATGTTGAGAAATATTTTTCCGGCGATGATAGCCATATTATTAATAAATAATCAGTAATCTAAGCAACCTAATTTTAAGTTAGTTTGAAGTTGATAAAATTTTATACGGAAATTTAAAGACACCTCCGCGTTTTGGCGAATACGGAGGTGTTGTCATAAGACAGAGAAGAGCTTAATTTATCACATTAAAACGTAATTTCCCTTCCAGCTCTTCTTCAGCCTCTTGAAACAAGAGTACCAGTGCAACAAAACGCGGTCGTTTCTGCACATCCAGGCAGATAAAATTAATATCAACTGGCAGCTCAATTTCACCCGTTACTGCATCCCATAGAGCATCTAAGTTCGCACCAAAATGATCATCAAGATCGAAACACTCCTTGAACTGACTGTAGAAGGTTTCTAAATCAGGGATATAGTCAAAATCGAATTCCACTTTTTTCATATCATTCTTCCAGCTTTGTGAAAGTCTTGTAGTGATCAAGTGTCAAGTAGATAAGACCATCGTTAGAATAGAGTAACCTGTTACTACCCCGGCGCCCACACTTATAATTTACGTCAGCTTCGAACCACTGGCGATCCTTTTGATTTGGCAACTTATTTTCACGATTGGAAAACCGATCTCCCCCAATTGCTTTTCCCGGTAATACTTCGCACAAGTTGCCCTTACGAGCATCCCAACCGAGGCGACGAGCCTGTTTCTTTGTGATGTAATAGTCAGGCAACCTACTATTTTGATGTATATAATCCGCAACCCGATGATGCTCAGTCAGAATATCAATCTGTTGAGGCGGAAGGTTTCCCGCTATCGCAATAGCTTGCTGAGTTTTATCAGAGCCGGGTAATCCAATATCTTTGATAAAAATAATGGATATAACAACCAGAATCAGTAATACACCTGCCAGCACCCTTCTTTTCATAATAACCTCCACATTTAATTGATCAGGCTATACCTAATAGATTTCAAGGTGCATCGCGGCAGCAAGGACGCAATCCCCCAGAAGCATAGATAACTATGTGACTGGGGTGAGCGAGCACATCCAACAAAGCTGCAACTTGAAAGATGACAGAGATACTCAAAAAAACAGGTATATTCAAAAAATGTTAAGCTGTTCCGCCTACAGTCAGGTTATCCAGTTTTAATGTAGGCTGTCCAACTCCCACAGGGACACTTTGGCCTTCTTTACCACATACACCAACCCCCTTATCAAGGGCTAAGTCATTGCCAACCATCGAAATCTGCTGCATGGCCTCAATGCCTGAGCCAATTAACGTTGCGCCTTTTACTGGCTTGGTGATTTTGCCATTTTCAATCAAGTACGCTTCTGATGTTGAGAAAACAAACTTACCAGAAGTGATATCCACTTGCCCACCACCAAAATTCGGTGCATACAACCCATAATTAACACTGGCAATAATTTCTTCTGGCGTAGAGTTTCCTGCCAGCATATACGTATTAGTCATGCGCGGCATCGGCAGGTGGGCATAAGATTCACGTCGCCCGTTACCTGTCGGTGCAACTCCCATCAAACGTGCATTCAGTTTGTCCTGCATGTAGCCCTTCAAGATACCATTCTCAATCAGGACATTGTATTGCCCCGGAACACCTTCATCATCAATAGACAATGAGCCACGGCGGCCTTCAATCGTACCATCATCAACCACAGTACACAGTTCAGATGCTACTTTTTTCCCAATCTGACCAGAGAAGACAGATGTACCACGGCGGTTGAAGTCACCTTCTAAACCATGACCCACTGCTTCATGCAATAAAACACCCGGCCAACCGGCTCCCAATACAATCGGCATTGTTCCCGCTGGAGCAGCAATGGCAGAAAGATTCACCAACGCCATGCGAACAGCTTCACGGGCAAATTGTTCTGCCAACGTCTGTCCATCTGCGGTTTGCAGGAAGTATTCATAACCATAACGAGCACCACCACCACTAGAACCACGTTCACGTTTGCCATCTTCTTCAACTAATACGCTGACAGAAAGACGTACCAGTGGACGAATATCAGCAGCCAATGTCCCATCCGTCGCTGCAACCAATACCTGCTCATAAACACCGCTCAGGCTGGCATTCACTTCCTGCACCCTGTGATCTTCTGTACGTGCGATTTGATCAACATGATGTAACAGAGCAATTTTTTCTTCCCTGCTCATGCTTTGCAGCGGATCTACAGCCGGGTACAAAGCATTATGTGTCACAGCACCCAATGTATGTGCGGTGCCATTACCCGTTTCCCTTACAATACTGCGTGCTGCCTTTGCACTCTGCTGCAATGCATTCAATGTGATTTGATCAGCATAAGCAAAACCCGTTTTTTCACCACTAATCGACCGGACTCCCACGCCTTGATCTATATTATAAGAGCCATCTTTGATGATGCGATCTTCCAGAACCCATGTTTCGTGGTAGCTGGATTGAAAATAGAGGTCGGCATAATCCAGACGACGTTCTGCTAATTGCCCCAATACAGAAAATAAATCTTTATGACTCAGTTCATTGGCAGTCAGTAAATGTTCACTGACATAAGTTAAACTCATAGTGATTACTCTTTATCTTAATTTGTATTCTTTTTTATCAAAGAAGTCAGTTGTGGACGGAAGCGATTATGTTTCACCACTTTGATCTGCTCACGCATGTGGATCAAACTATCCCGTCGGATATTGAGCTGTAGTGCACTGACAGTCAGAGGATTCTTCTTGATGACTTCTCCCCAACCACTTACCGCCATTGAATGCCCCCATGTTCTGCGAGTACCGTGTACTCCAACTTGTGCGGGTGCCAAGATGATACATTGGTTCTCAATTGCACGAGCTCTTAAAAGTGGTTCCCAGTGTGCCTTACCCGTCAGTCTGGTAAAGGCAGCAGGTACAGAGATCAGCTCAGCCCCCTGTTCCCGTAGTGCCTGAAACAGCCCAGGGAAGCGCAGATCATAGCAAATAGTCATACCCAAACGACCAACTGGTGTATCAACAACAGTGATATGTTCCCCACGTTGGTAGATGGAAGATTCATTATAGGAGCCATGTTCATCCTTGATATTGACATCAAACATGTGGATTTTGTCATAACGGGCACGAATCTCACCCTGATCATCAAACAATAAGCTACTGCTGGTTATGCGGCTAGGATCTTCCCGGCTGACCATCGGCATTGAACCAATCAACAACCAGATACCATAACGTTGCGCAATTTCACTTACAGCTTGCTGTAATGGGCCTTTTCCTTGCTCTTCTGCGTGTTCGCGGTAAGTATCTGCATCAGCAAACAGTAATGCATTCTCCGGAGTCAGAACCAGTTTTACTGTTTTGGGCAACTGCTTAATCTGCTGTTCAATTTGCGCTAAATTATGTTTAATGTTCGTACCACTGCATAATTGTAAGAGTGCAACATTGACGTTTTTCATGACCCTTTATTCTCCTTAAGCTGACGTAAAACTTCATCAATTTTAGGCTGTTCCAGATTACCCGTTAGCCGATAGCGAATGACCGATATCTTACTCCACAATGGGCCTAATGCTTTCGTCGCTGCAAAAACAGCAGCGCCTACCATAGGATTAACCGCAAAAGCTGTCGCCACACCAACTGTTGCTGATATTTCCGGGGTGATCATCAACTCCATATTAAGCTGATGACGGATAAAGTTTATCTGGCCTTTTCCATGAATGTCCGCTTCCAGCCCATCAATGCGGAAGTTATCGGTATACATGACACCATTTTTTATCGCGGCATCGCCACTTATAGAATCAAAGTTAAAATCATTACTGAATGTATCACTGAAATCCAACTGTAATTTACGTAACAATGCATCAAAACTAACTAACCTTAATAGTTGTCCTGCTCTGCCACCACCTAGTTTTGCTATTGCTCCTTTCCCCATTTCTCCTGTTAAAGCGCCATTGAGCGTTTTAACATCAGGGTTCCACGGTGTATCCTTCCAGTTCAGGTCAAAATCAAACTTAAATGAAGCGCCAGTAATTGGAACAATAAATCCGAGATAGGCTGCCATATCATCAAAACTTTTCCCGGATATCTGGCCCTTAGCCCAAGTATAATTACCCGTATTACTTTCACTCCAACGCCCAGATAATGTCAATTTACCGGCACTGTTTTCGACCCGTCCATTAGTCAAACTCAAGGCGTCACCTTCTGGTGTTACCGTCCCTGAAATTTTCCCAACATTTAATCCGGCAAGCCAACATTCATCACATGTAACGTTAAGTGTGGGCCAATGATTCAGAGCATATTTTGGCGTTTCTGTTACGTTTGAAATTAACGGCTGATTATCGCTGGAAGCGTTATTCGCAAACATAGGGTTATAATAGAGATAATTGAGTGTTGCCTGCCATACTCCACCAACGTTAATCAGCAAATCACCATTGATTTCTTCTCCAATTGCATTGATATGCAGACTATCAGGTTGGTTAGCCGCACTGAGTATAAGATTATGCCAACGTTGTCCTCCGACATCCAAATAAGGCATTGATATTTCAAATAATTCAGGCCATATCAGGCTGTTATCTGCTGCTGATTCAGCTTTTAAAGGTTCAATCAGTGCCAGCCATTTTTCACCCTCAATCGCAGGTAAATTTAATGCCAGCATTGGCTTTTCCGGTAAGTCAGGTAGGCCATTATCATCCGTATTCAAAGTGCCTCGCTGTAAACGGACATAATTTTTCCCCAATAACCATTGGCTATTGAACACATATCTTTTCCCCAATGAACCGATAACCTGAAGTTGGTTTGTATTTCCTGTAGCCTGAAGATTGATATTATTCCATGCTCGTAAAGATTCTGTTTCCAATCCAACCAGTGTACTGTTGATATGTGACAAATCAGCATTGATTGCAACCTGATATTCCGCTCCATGTTGTAACGGCCTGCTTTGTGAAGGTTTGGTCTGTGAAGGGATCATAATGTTCACTTTTCCCTGCCAGTCCAATTGTCCTGATAGCTGACGACGAATTTTAACCGGAAGTTTCGGTAATGTTGCAGCAGGCCAGCGAGCATCCAAATCCACATTGACCCGATAATATCCCGGTAAATCCGCAGTGGTAAATCGCAAAGAGAGGGGGTTTCCAAACCAATGAGCAGAAAGCGTGTCACTTTGCAACGTGCCATTATCAAAGCGGAATTTACCACTAAGGTGCTCCACCTTGCTATCTAATGGCTTGATAAACAAATCGGTATTTTTCAGTACAACCTCTCCATTTGCATGAGTTGTACCATCTGTCAGAAGAACGTCCAGATGAAGTTTTCCATCAACCTGACCATTAAGTTGCAAATTATCTAGCGTACTACCAACCGTTTCTGTTAATGGACTATGATGAAAATAATTGTGGATATCCTTTCCATCTCCAGATATTTCAGCATCAATCAATAGCTTCTCTTTACCGTAATCGGGGATAACAACCGAGATCCGGGAGGCATTAACTTTTCCCAATCTCGCTGTCTTTGCTTGCATCTGTAAGCCGTTATTCTGGAAATTCAAATCAAGATCCAGGTCAAACAGGGCTGGCCAATCAGGCTGATACTGGAATGTCGCATGGCGCAGAGGAACCCATACCTGAAACTGACCATTATTCTGCTTGAATGGGAAATCATGAGGGTTTCCCTGAAAGATCAAAGTAGCATTATCTACCCTTCCTTTGATCAACGACGCTGTTAAATATTCTGTCAGCGATTCGCCCATCAATGGCTTGGGAAAATAACGCCATGCATCACCCGCATCATCCAAACGAATTCCAGCCAGTATCCCTAGCATTGGTTGCTGATTTTGGGATTCCGTGTAATGAAAATCCCCGTTTATCCATACTGACTTGGCCTGCAAATCCAGCCCCTGGCTCCATATCTTCAAACCATCCCGATCATTTTTCCACGTGATTTTTCCTTCACTGCTGGCAATATTAAATGGTGCCTGGAACATAGAACGGTAATCAATGAGGCTGTTTTTCAGCTCAAACCTAAAGTTTCCCCACTGTTTATTTCCTTCTAACGCACCACTGAATTGATTGACTGAAGGTAATTTTTTCCAACGAGACCAACTGACATCCTGCCATTTGATGGCAATCTCCGCGCTATCAGGTAATTCGGGGGTGATATCAAGGGCAAGACTAGTGACTAATCCTTTGAGTTGCCGATATTGCCAGTCTTTAACAATATCCGGGGTCGCGAAAGAAATCATCGGCAACATCCCACTCAGGCGTTCAAGCTGAATATTTTCAGCGCGAACCCGCCAATGATCTTTGTTCTGATATTGCCGCGCCTGCATAGCATACAGTGCTGCAATACGGCCTGCGGGCCATTGCTGACCGTTTGTTTTCAGGCTTGCTAAATTGGGAATATCAAACAGCCAGCCTTCTCCCTGACGATGCATTTGCAGGAGTAAATCATGAACGGCAAGCTGATGTTTTTCATCACCCACATGCCAATTAGCATGCCCCTGCTTAAGTTGCAGATATCCGTTATCAATCCTCCCATTTTTCAGGGTAATCCAACTGGCCAGACTGAATCGGGCATCTTCCAAACCGGTATTGTCTTTTAACCAGCGGCTGAACCACAACCGCATATCAATATCATCAGCCTGCAAATAAATTGTGCCGCTATCTAAAACACGATTAATATCTTTCAGGTCAAATTTAACCTGTACAACACCTTCCTGCCCGTTAATCGAAGACAAGTTAATATTGCCCTGTGCACGATGACGATTATCTTTATTCAACCATGTCAGTTGCGGCAATATCAGCCGGATCTTTTCTCCCGATGGAGTCGGAAAGGCCAGGCTGCTGTCATGCAAATCAAAATGATTAATCCGTTCAAGGAAAAGGGAGGATAAGCTATCCGGCTTGGGAAACAGCCTTTCACCTTCCCCATGCAATAATGGTTTATCATAATCAACCTGAAGCTGGTAAAAGGAGAGATCACGAAAATGCCAACGCCGTTGTAGCAGTGAACGCCAGATATCCAGAGAAAGCGTCACTTTTTTGGCTTCAACATCCGTTTCTCCCGTTACAGCATGAAGATCACGAACTTCCAACTGGGGGCCGAATGGCTGCCAATTTCCGTTGATATAGCCAATTTCGATAGAAATATCCGTCAATTCAGAAATCTTATGCGCCAATTGCTGACGATAATCATTAATATGTGGCAGGAAAAAACGTAACCCGCTGACAAGCAAAGCCACAATGATAATGACTATTGCGGCTGTCGCTAATAATATTCCGAGCAGTCGCCTCACTCATTTCTCCTTGGTTGTCAGCATATTTCTACCCAATAGATTTCACGCCACATTTCAAAATGACTGTAGCCAAACAGAGAAGCAACCTGAAAAATATGAAGTATCACTGCAATCCCGCGTAGTAATTACATCATAACAACGTCAAATTGTTCCTGACTGTAGAGTTGTTCTGCCTGCACTTTCACTGGTTTGCTTACAAAAATTTCTACCTCGGCTAAAGCATGAGAGTGTTCCCCTTTAAGGGCTTCACTCACGGCATGGGATGCGTAAACCAGAAAACGATCTGCATTAATGGCGCGATGAACACGGACAATTTCCCGTAAAATTTCATAGCATACTGTTTCAACAGATTTCACGGTGCCACGTCCCTGACAAATCGGGCAATTATCACACAAGATATGTTCAAGACTTTCTCGTGTGCGTTTTCGTGTCATTTCCACCAGCCCAAGCTGGGAAAAACCATTAATGGTCGTTTTCACACGATCTTTACTTAATGCCTGCTCTAAAGAAGCTAATACTCTACGGCGATGTTCCCCATTACTCATATCGATAAAATCAATGATAATGATCCCGCCTAAATTACGCAGCCTTAACTGGCGGGCAATCGCTTGAGTCGCCTCAATATTAGTATTAAAGATAGTCTCTTCTAAGTTGCGATGCCCAACAAAAGCGCCGGTATTAATATCGATAGTCGTCATGGCTTCGGTTTGATCGATAATCAGATAGCCACCCGATTTTAGTTCTACTTTGCGTTCCAATGCGCGCTGAATCTCATTTTCTACACCGCACAGATCGAATATCGGCTGAGTGCCTTGATAATGGTCCAGCTTGGCATTCATTTCAGGAATATATTCATCAATGAATTCTTGCAATTGCAGATAGGTCTGACGGGAATCAACCCGAATGCGATCAAGGGAAGCGCCTGCAAAATCACGCAGAATACGCTGTGCCAAAGCAAGCTCACCATATACTTTCGTTTTAGTAATATTGCGTTTCTTACGCTCAATAACCTTACGCCACAGACGCTTCAAAAAAGCTGCATCCTGCTCAATTTCTTCTTTTCTCACGCCTTCTGCGGCAGTACGGATAATAAACCCACCATACTCATCGCAATAGTCCATCACGATGGATTTCAGGCGCTCACGCTCTTCTTCACTTTCAATTCGCTGAGAAACACCAACATGAGAAGCACCCGGCATAAATACCAGATAACGTGATGGCAGGGTAATGTCCGTTGTCAAACGGGCCCCTTTCGTGCCAAGAGGATCTTTCACCACTTGGACAAGCAGATCTTGTCCCTGACAAACCAACTCAGCAATATCCCTGACATTGAAGTTCTTCCGTTCCTCACCGGCTATACATTCCGTATGAGGCATAATGTCGGATGCGTGTAAGAAAGCCGCTTTTTCTAACCCGATATCGACAAAAGCCGCCTGCATACCGGGTAAAACTCGGCTGATACGTCCTTTGTAAATATTGCCAACTATTCCCCGTTTAGCTTCCCGTTCAATATGAACTTCTTGCAAAATACCGCCATCTATATAAGCAACCCGCGTTTCAGATGGTGTTACATTGACTAATAACTCTGCTGTCATGAATGATCCTTCCCATCAGCTAACGCTAAAAATCGTTTGATTAATTCATACGTTTCCACCAATGGTAAGCCGACAACAGCATGGTAACTGCCATTAATCTTTCTGACAAAGCAACCGCCTTTACCCTGAATGCCATAAGCACCGGCTTTATCCATTGGTTCCCCAGTTGCAATATATTCCCGTATTTTTCGCCGGGATAAATGGCGAAACATCACATCTGTAATGACTAACTCACTTAAGGTATGCTGATTGTTCGATAAAGCAACAGCCGTCATGACTTGATGGCACTGCCCTGACAGTTCTTGCAGCATTTCAGCAGCGTGCTGTTCATTACGGGGTTTTTCCAGAATACGATTATTCAGAACAACAATCGTGTCCGCACCCAGAACTGGAAAATCCTCCGGTGCAATCCTCACCCCCGCTTGCGATTTTTCTCTGGCCAACCGATTAACATAGTGCTGCGGAGACTCCCCTTCTTGCCACTTCTCTTCGACCTGTGGTGTCAGGATCTGAAAATTAAAGTCCAACAATTCCACCAGCTCACGCCGCCGTGGTGAGCCGGAAGCTAAATAAAGGGTTTTCATAGTGAGTCATCCTTTCTATCAGTTCATTAACTAGAGTTCATTAAAAAGCCGTTCATTAAAGAGTAGAGCTCGCCTTTAACGAACTGAAAATTGACGACGGATTTTCCGCATTAATAAGAATAGCCAAGGCCAGAGAATACCATTGACAAGACCATTCCAGAATACCTCAGGATGGAAAATAATCTTTGGTATCAAGGCATGAGCCAGAAAAACACAGAAGTTTATCAGTGTCGAAAGTACCATCACAATCAGGGATTGTTGCCAGAGTGCCATGTTGCGAATGAGCTGAAATTTGAACGCAACCAAAAAACTAATCAGACTGAAAGCCAGCGCATGTGCTCCAAGAACACTCCCCTGTAATAAATCCATCAGGATACCCAGAATAAAACCAGTTCCAACACTGACACGGTGAGGGATCGCAAGGAGCCAATAGATCAGGCACAACACAAGTAAGGTAGGCCGGAACATATCAAACTGCTCCGGCCACGGCATACTCTGTAGCACCATTGCGATCAGGAAAGATAACCAGACAACCCAGCGGCCACGCCCTTTATACTGACTCATCCACGATTCTCCGCGGCTGGCAACTTACTTGATGATGCTGTCGGAGATGACGGTCTTGTGACGGGGAATGATGCTCGATTTCCCTCTTTCTCTCTTCCGCCTTTCTCTGTTTTATCTTTACTTTCACCTAATTGTTCTGTCGGAGCTTGTTCTGTCGAAAATGGTTCTGTCGGAAATTGCGGCTTAGCGTCAGAGGGATTTGGCAGTACCTGCGGTAACATCTGCATCAAACGTTCATTTGCTGCTCGGTACACTTCGGAAGGCGGCAATGGTTCAGATGGGTTATTATCCGCCCCCCATAACAATAATAGATAACGCAAGCGTCGTAATTCTGCCAATGGACGTGCATGAATAACCGTATGGGCTCGCTGATTATCTATCTTGACAGAGGAAACCACCGCCACAGGATAACCTTCCGGGAAACGGCCTCCAAGACCGGATGTCACCAGCACGTCACCAACCCGGATGTCTGTATCACTGGGTAGCGGTTCAAGGTGAAGATCGTCCGTACATCCCGCACCACCGGCAATCACTCGAATATCATTACGCAGTACCTGAACCGGCAATGCATGGGTTGGATCGCAAATCAACAACACCCGGCTGCTTAATTGACTCACTGAGATAACTTGACCAACGACGCCACGATCACTGATAACGGGTTGCCCTTCATAGACGCCATCTTTCGCGCCCTTATCAATAACAACTTGATCGCGATAAGGGTCCATACCACCAGAAATCACCTGCGATACCATCATATGTTCATCACTGCGTAAAGGTGACCCCAATAATTCACGCAAACGGGCATTTTCTTGTTTTAATTGTCCTAACAGTAAAAGATGACTGCTCTGTAATCTCAACTCGTTGCGCAGGGTGTTATTTTCCAGTTCAAGTTGTTTACGGGTGGCCAAAGAATCGGAAATACCATCTAAGAATTGGCGGGGACCATTGGCAAGAAAATAAAAAGGACTCACTGCCGTATCCATATAGCTACGGATTTTATTGAAAAAACCAAAACGGCTGTCTACCACAACCAGAATAATGGCAATAATAACAGCAAAAAAAAGTCGTAATTGTAGGGAAGGCCCTCTGCTGAAAATCGGCTTCATAAGTTGCGCATTGTTGAGCGGTTTTGTGTCATAAACAATAAAAGAGTCATAAACAACAAACTCTCGGATAAACAGCAAGGAGGCACTGATAAAAACACCTCCCAGCCCGCAGAGTTATTTTCAGTCTTCGCTGAACAAATCGCCACCGTGCATGTCAATCATTTCCAGCGCTTTGCCGCCACCTCTGGCAACACAAGTGAGAGGATCTTCAGCCACAATGACAGGAATTCCTGTTTCTTCCATCAACAAACGATCAAGATTGCGCAGCAGTGCGCCACCGCCTGTCAGCACCATGCCACGTTCTGAAATATCGGAAGCCAACTCTGGTGGACATTGCTCCAATGCCACCATGACCGCACTAACAATACCTGTCAGCGGCTCCTGCAAAGCTTCCAGAATTTCATTAGAATTCAGTGTGAAGCTACGAGGCACACCCTCCGCGAGGTTACGACCACGCACTTCGATTTCACGAACTTCATCTGTCGGATAAGCAGAACCGATTTCATGTTTAATGCGCTCTGCTGTCGCTTCACCAATTAATGAACCATAGTTGCGACGAACATAGTTGATAATCGCTTCATCAAAGCGATCTCCACCAATACGGACAGAGGAAGAATAAACCACCCCATTGAGGGAAATCACTGCAACTTCAGTTGTCCCGCCACCAATATCAACAACCATGGAGCCTGTCGCTTCAGAAACAGGTAAGCCCGCACCGATTGCTGCTGCCATAGGCTCTTCAATCAGAAAGACTTCACGTGCACCCGCACTTTGGGCAGATTCACGAATGGCGCGACGCTCAACTTGTGTAGCACCCACAGGCACACAGACCAGTACACGTGGGCTCGGACGCATAAAACTGTTGTTATGAACCTGTTTAATAAAATGCTGCAACATTTTTTCCGTGACATAAAAATCAGCAATCACACCATCCTTCATTGGACGAATGGCTGCAATATTTCCCGGAGTACGTCCCAACATCTGCTTTGCTTCCAGCCCCACGGCTGCAACACTTTTTGGTGAACCTGCTCTGTCTTGTCGGATAGCAACAACAGAGGGTTGATCCAAGACAATTCCCTGACCTTTGACATAAATAAGGGTATTGGCAGTACCCAAGTCAATGGACAAATCATTGGAAAACATGCCACGAAATTTCTTTAACATAACGAAAGGATAATCCTGCAAGCTGGGGACGGATGTTGTCCGTCTACTCTACCAACCACATGAAGCAGCGACAAGGCGCATCACTAACTACTTTTTACTACTTCAACGAAAGTGGCTACGTTATTCACATCAGAAACACGATATTCTACGTTACTTTTTTCTGACAGAGCAGAAAAAAACTGCATAAAAATGGGTTAATTCCACCAATAACCCCATCACTAAATCCCAAAATATCCAAATGCTCTAAAAACCAACAGTATAGTGTATATATGGTGTATCCTGCGATGTTGCTATCCCACTTTTTCCTTTTCTGTGTTGACCTATAATGATTTCAGCAAGTTCAACCAGAATTCACTTTTTATCAAAAATTTTTATCTGCTCTGATATCGCTATCCAGTAATTTCAATAAAGGTAATTTATTGAATGTCAGAATCACTCTCAAAAGCCTATGAAAATCTGTGAAAAAATTATTCACTGCAATTGTTCCTGAAATACACGAGTAAGGGATAAATTTGCTGATTATTGAGCCATTACGGTATAAAAACAAAAGGTATTATTAACATTCTGATTGTTATCCAGAACATTTTTATCTTTTACAATGTCATCTTAAACAAAATAATTAATCACCATTTTGCGACTTTCCATCACAATATTGCAGCCTATCCATTTCCGCATTTTCAATTTTATCTATATTGATGATGTCATAAGAGATGAAATCATAAGAATCGTGATGGGGCCAGACATAAAACCCATCAATGGAGAGGAATTATGAAAGCTTTATTGCTTGAACAGCACGGTACACTATCAGCATCTATTCAGGACATTGATACCGCTCAACTTCCACCCGGTGACGTTACCGTCGATATTCACTGGTCAACCCTCAATTATAAAGATGCCCTTGCTATCACTGGCAAGGGGAAGATTGTCCGCCAATTTCCGATGATACCGGGGATCGACTTTTCCGGAGTTGTCCGCCATTCAGAAGATCCCCGTTTTCATGTAGGTCAGCAGGTTTTATTGACTGGCTGGGGGGTAGGAGAAAATCATTGGGGTGGCTTGGCACAACAGGCCAGAGTTTCAGGGGAATGGCTGACACCATTACCACAAGGGTTAACTACCAGACAAGCCATGATTATCGGTACAGCCGGTTTTACTGCCATGCTCTGCGTTATGGCACTGGAACAAGGAGAAATAACCCCTGAAAGCGGGGAAATTGCCGTTACAGGTGCCAGCGGTGGTGTCGGTAGTACTGCAATTGCCTTATTGTCCCTGTTGGGATACTCCACTGTCGCCATCAGCAGTAAACTGGAAAATCAGGAGTATCTATTTTCACTGGGAGCAAAAGCGATCCTGCCTGTCTCCGATTTCAATCAACCCTCCCGTCCACTGGAAAAACAACGTTGGTCAGGTGTCATTGATACTGTCGGCGGTACAATTTTGGCCAAATTACTGGCACAGGTTTCTCACAACGGCACGGTAGCAGCCTGTGGTATGGCAAGTGATATTACTCTTCCTACCACTGTTATGCCATTCATTCTGCGTAATGTTCGTTTACAAGGCGTTGAATCAGCCACAGTCCCTGCCGCAAAACGAGCTGAGATTTGGAAACGATTGCAGGAACTGTTGCCTGATTCCTTTTACCAACAAACAGCCAATGAAATTTCATTAGACCAGGCAATCGAATATTCCAATAAGCTGGTCAATAATCAGGTAACTGGCAGGACACTGGTGAGGATACGGTAAAACAAACCTATAACACCAAGATTATAAAACTAAAGCAGATAAAACTGTGCTGATAAGACCAGTATTTAGCTGCTAAATGTCACGATATGTTTATAATGCCGGGCTTTATCGCCAAATTTACAAATATTGATAGCAGAAAGAGATGACAAACCGTTGACATCGAGTTATCTTGAACGATTGTTGACAGATTGCCGGAGATACCCGCACAATGGCAGACAAGTTTCGCATTTTACTCTTGAATGGCCCCAACCTGAACATGTTGGGAACACGAGAGCCTGAGACCTACGGTAAGTTAACGCTTGATGACATCGTCAGCAAACTGTCAAAAGAAGCTCACCAATCGGGAGTTGAATTATCCCATCTGCAATCCAATGCAGAATCCGAATTGATTGAGAGGATCCATACAGCGCAGGGCAATATTGATTTTATTCTGATTAACCCTGCGGCATTTACACATACCAGCGTGGCGCTACGCGACGCACTTCTGGCGGTAGATATCCCATTTATTGAGATTCATCTCTCCAATGTGCACGCCCGCGAGCCGTTCCGCCATCACTCATATCTTTCAGATATTGCAGTTGGCGTGATCTGCGGTTTGGGTGCCGATGGTTATCGTTTCGCATTACAGGCAGCGGTCAACCGATTGTCTACATTCAACTAATTACATAAATAGAGTACGGAATCACACTCATGGATATTCGTAAGATAAAAAAATTGATCGAGCTGGTTGAAGAATCTGGCATTTCTGAACTGGAAATTTCTGAAGGTGAAGAGTCAGTTCGCATCAGTCGCACTACGGCAACCCAGGGCATACCAGTCACTCAACAATACCTTTCTGCCCCTGTTCAACCGCCTGTACAAGCTGCCACCACAGCACCGGCTGTCCCTGCCGCAGCGGAAAAACCAGCCGAGATCAGCGGCCATATAGTCCGTTCACCAATGGTTGGTACGTTCTACCGTTCACCAAGCCCAGATGCGAAACCTTTCATTGAAGTCGGTCAACACGTTAATCAGGGGGATACCCTGTGCATCGTTGAAGCCATGAAAATGATGAACCAGATCGAAGCCGACAAAACCGGCGTAGTTAAGGCGATTCTGGTACAAGACGGTCAACCTGTTGAATTTGACGAGCCACTGGTCGTCATCGAATAACGAGGCGCTCCATGCTTGAGAAAATTGTCATAGCTAACCGCGGTGAAATAGCACTGCGTATTCTGAGAGCCTGTAAGGAACTTGGCATCAAAACTGTTGCTGTACATTCTGCGGCAGACCGTGACCTGAAACATGTCCTGCTGGCAGATGAAACTGTCTGTATCGGCCCGGCAGCATCGGCAAAAAGTTACCTGAATATTCCGGCTATCATTTCTGCGGCTGAAATTACCTGTGCACAAGCCATTCATCCTGGTTATGGGTTCCTGTCTGAAAACGCAGATTTTGCTGAACAGGTAGAACGTTCCGGCTTTACTTTTATCGGCCCGAAAGCAGAAACGATACGCCTGATGGGAGATAAAGTTTCTGCTATCAGTGCCATGAAAAAAGCAGGTGTTCCATGCGTTCCTGGCTCTGACGGCCCATTGGGAGATGATACAGAGAAGAACAAATCGATTGCACAGCGTATCGGCTATCCGGTAATCATTAAAGCATCCGGTGGCGGTGGTGGTCGTGGTATGCGTGTTGTTCGTAGTGATAAAGATCTGGAACAATCCATTGCCATGACCCGTGCAGAAGCCAAAGCCGCTTTCAGCAACGACATGGTTTACATGGAAAAATTCCTTGAGAACCCACGTCACGTTGAAATTCAGGTACTGGCCGATGGTCAAGGTAATGCTGTCTACCTCGCTGAGCGTGACTGCTCCATGCAACGCCGACACCAGAAAGTCGTGGAAGAAGCGCCAGCACCGGGGATTTCGGCAGAACTGCGTCGCAGCATTGGTGAGCGCTGTGCTAACGCCTGTCTCGAAATCGGCTATCGCGGGGCAGGTACATTTGAATTCCTGTATGAAAACGGTGAATTCTACTTTATTGAGATGAATACCCGTATTCAAGTTGAGCACCCGGTTACAGAGATGATTACCGGTGTTGACCTGATTAAAGAACAGCTACGTGTGGCCTCTGGTCTGCCTCTTTCCATCAAACAGGAAGATATTGTGATCGAAGGTCATGCGATCGAATGCCGTATCAATGCTGAAGATCCAAAAACTTTCCTGCCAAGTCCGGGCAAGATCACCCATTTCCACTCTCCGGGTGGTTTCGGAGTACGTTGGGAATCCCATATCTATGCGGGATATACCGTACCGCCTTATTATGATTCTATGATCGGCAAACTAATCACCTACGGAGAAACCCGTGAAGTGGCGATTGCACGTATGAAGAATGCATTGGCAGAGTTAATTATTGATGGCATCAAAACCAATATCGATCTGCAACTGTCCATCATGAATGACGAAAACTTCCAGAAAGGCGGAACCAACATCCACTACCTGGAGAAAAAACTCGGCTTACAAGATAAGTAAAGTTTCTTTCTGACATTCATTATTGTCCTGCAAATCCCATCTGTTAACAGATGGGATTTTTTTATTCTCAGGTAGCTCCACATCATTTTAATATTGTGACGGCACATTTTCTTCTGAATAAATCTGTATGTTACCGTACAATTCCTTCCCTTGTTTTATATCAACTGTTTTATGTAAATTCCCCGGAGAACAGATGGACAGACGATTTGTTCAATCCCATAAAGAAGCTCGCTGGGCAGTATTTCTGACGTTAGCTTATCTTGTGGGTTGGTTGCTGAGTGCCTATTTACCCGGTAATACAACTGGATTCACCGGATTGCCACTCTGGTTCGAACTGGCCTGTTTAATGCTGCCGATTCTATTTATCATCCTCTGCTGGATGATGGTGAAATTTGTCTTCAAGGACGTCCCATTAGAGGACAATTTGGTGGATGATAATGCAAAATGAAGTAATTCTGCCTCTGATGGGATATCTGGTGCTGGTTTTTCTGCTATCTCTCTATGCTTACCGCCGACGCCAAACAGGTGCATTCCTGAATGAGTATTTTCTCGGCAATCGCTCAATGGGTGGTTTCGTACTGGCCATGACCATTACCGCGACTTATATTAGTGCCAGTTCATTCATTGGTGGCCCCGGAGCTGCTTACAAATACGGTATAGGCTGGGTTCTTTTGTCTCTGATCCAATTACCGGCAATATGGCTTTCTCTCGGCGTATTAGGGAAAAAATTTGCCATTCTTGCCCGCCGTTATAACGCCGTTACTCTAAACGACATGCTATACGCCCGCTATCACAGCCGTTTTCTGGTCTGGTTTGCCAGTGTGAGCCTGTTAGTTGCTTTTGTCGGTGCAATGACAGTGCAGTTCATCGGAGGTGCCCGTTTGCTGGAAACCGCTGCCGGTATTCCCTACGGTACTGGGTTACTTATTTTTGGTGTCTCTATCGCACTCTATACCGCATTTGGCGGATTCAGAGCCAGCGTCCTCAATGATGCATTACAGGGGCTGGTTATGTTGTTAGGAACCGTGCTATTGCTGGCTGGTACTATCTACAAAGCCGGAGGGCTGTCAGAAGCTATTTCAACACTGCGCACCATTGACCCCAATCTGGTTTCACCTCATGGTGCTGATAATATCCTTACAACACCATTTATGGCTTCCTTCTGGGTACTGGTTTGCTTTGGCGTCATCGGGCTACCACATACCGCCGTGCGCTGTATCTCTTATCGTGACAGTAAAGCCGTCCACCGCGGTATTATCATTGGCACGGTTGTTATGGCTATCCTGATGTTTGGTATGCACCTTGCAGGCGCATTGGGGCGCGCGATCATTCCTGATCTGACGATCCCTGATCAAGTGATCCCTACTTTGATGATCAATGTCTTGCCCCCTATTGCTGCCGGAATTTTTCTGGCCGCGCCAATGGCAGCCATTATGTCAACGATTAATGCCCAGCTATTGCAATCTTCGGCAACAATCGTCAAAGACCTCTATCTAAATTTGTTCCCACAACAGATCAAACAGGAAAAAAAACTGGCACGCATTTCCAGTTTTTCTACCCTGTTTCTGGGAATATTGCTGCTACTGGCAGCATGGCAACCACCTGAGATGATTATCTGGCTGAACCTGTTGGCATTCGGTGGATTACAAGCCGTTTTCCTCTGGCCACTGGTATTAGGTCTGTATTGGGAAAAAGCTAATGCACATGGTGCAATAACTTCTATGCTGACCGGGGCAGTAAGCTACACACTATTGGCGACTTTCAACATTCACCTCTTCGGATTCCATCCGATAGTGCCATCATTACTGCTGAGTTTACTGGCATTCGGGATCGGAAACGTTTTTGGGAATAAACAACCACAACAAACCGCCGTATCTCAGTGACGGCGATATAATTTTTTCATACTGATTCAGTTTAAAAGAGAATTTTTATGCCTTGGATACAACTAAGATTAAACACGACAGGACAGCAAGCTGAAGCACTTGGTGATGAACTCATAGAAAGTGGCGCAGTGTCCGTCACTTTTCAAGACAGCCACGATACACCGATTTTTGAGCCTCTGCCGGGGGAAACCCGTTTATGGGGAGATACCGATGTTATCGGCCTGTATGACGCTGAAACCGATATGAAAATGGTTATCAGCCAGCTAGAACAGATCCCTCAGCTTGGAAAAGGATTTATCCATAAAATTGAACAACTGGAAGATAAAGACTGGGAACGTGAATGGATGGACAACTTTCACCCAATGCGTTTTGGTCATCGCCTGTGGATCTGCCCAAGCTGGCGGGAGGTTCCGGATCCCGATGCCGTTAATGTCATGCTAGATCCGGGCCTGGCATTCGGAACAGGAACACACCCAACCACATCTCTTTGCCTGCAATGGTTGGATGGTCTTGCTCTGGAAGGTAAAACAGTGATTGATTTTGGGTGCGGTTCAGGCATTTTGGCCATCGCAGCCCTGAAACTTGGTGCTAAACATGCTATCGGCATTGATATTGACCCTCAAGCAATTCAGGCAAGCCGGGATAACGCAGAACGCAACGGTGTTTCCGAGCAACTAACGCTCTATTTATCTAAAGATCAACCTGACAACTTAGAATGTGACATTGTCATTGCCAATATACTGGCTGGCCCGCTGCGCGAGCTGGCACCGATCATTGGCTCACTACCAAAATCAGGTGGATTATTAGGCTTGTCTGGGGTATTGGCAAGTCAAGCGGAAGGTGTTGCTGAAGCCTATAGTAATGAATTTATTATCGATCCGATGGCAGAACAAGAAGAATGGTGTCGCATTACTGGGGTTAAAAAATAATCAACAAATCCCTATTGAAAAACGAGATTATCCACTAAAATAAATCCTTGGTGAGTCAATTGGTGTGAATACGTTCTATTTATCATGAGAAATGCAGGGAACAACAAATTTCATTAAAAACACATAACTTCATGTTATTTAAGGATAATAAAACAATTTTGAAAAAATCAACTGGAAAAATTCTGCTATAAATGTCGTTTCGCTCAAAGTTTGGCCTTTCATATCTCGTGAAAAATGCGTAATATACGCGCCCTTAGTCACAGTTGGCCACTCTTTCTTCGCCTATGCGTATCGGACAATACCAGTTGAAAAACTGTCTTATTGCAGCCCCTATGGCTGGCATAACGGATCGCCCGTTTCGATCACTATGCTACACCATGGGTGCGGGTATGACAGTTTCAGAAATGCTTTCTTCCAACCCCCCAGGTTTGGAAGACGGATAAATCCCGGCTACGTATGGTTCATAGCGACGAACCCGGAGTGCGTTCTGTACAAATTGCCGGTAGTGATCCCGATGACATGGCAGCAGCGGCGAAAATCAACGTCGCCAATGGTGCTCAGGTCATCGATATCAACATGGGGTGCCCAGCCAAAAAGGTAAATCGTAAATTGGCAGGCTCTGCATTACTGCGTTATCCAGAACTGGTTCAAAAAATCCTTTCTGAGGTAGTCAATGCGGTTGATGTACCTGTTACATTGAAGATCCGTACAGGTTGGTCACCGGAAGAACGAAACTGTGTAGAAATTGCCCAATTGGCTGAACGTTGTGGTATTCAAGCTCTTACAATTCATGGCAGGACTCGAGCCTGTCTGTTTAATGGCGAAAGCTGAGTACGACAACATTCGGACAGTTAAGCAGACTGTTGCCATTCCAATTATTGCTAATGGCGACATTACTGACCCGCTAAAAGCCAGAGCAGTGCTTGAATACACCGGGGCTGATGCCCTGATGATAGGCCGTGCTGCTCAGGGAAGACCCTGGATCTTTCGGGAAATCCAGCATTATCTGGAAACAGGAGAATTGCTGCCACCGATGCCTCTTGGCGAGGTGCAGCGTTTGATGAGCGAGCATGTACGAGAGTTGCACGACTTTTACGGTCAAGGCAAGGGAGTTCGTATTGCACGTAAACATGTATCTTGGTATCTCAAGGAACATGCTCCTGATGACCAGTTTCGGCGCTCATTCAACACCATTGAGGATGCCAGCGAACAGCTGGAGGTGTTGGAAGCATACTTCGAAAATTTTTGCGTAAATAAAGAAAAGAGCTGACAGAACTATGTTCGAACAACGCGTAAATTCTGATGTACTAACCGTTGCTACTGTTAATTCACAAGATCAGGTAACTCAAAAACCTCTGCGTGATTCAGTTAAACAAGCACTGAAGAACTATTTTGCTCAACTAAACGGTCAAGACGTTAATGACCTGTATGAGCTGGTACTGGCTGAAGTAGAGCAACCACTGTTGGACATGGTGATGCAATACACCCGTGGTAACCAAACCCGCGCAGCGCTGATGATGGGAATCAACCGCGGTACTCTGCGTAAGAAACTGAAAAAATACGGCATGAACTGATCCTAGTCAGTCAACATGTTGTTGAAAGAGCACTTTTCCATTTTGGGGAAGTGCTTTTTTCTTTTTTGTTTATACAAATGTTTATACATGGTTCTCTGAACAAATCTCTAAGCACGGTATAAGATGAGAACATCGATAATGCTGATATAAATCGCTATCGGTAAAACTCGTTGTTAGTGAATAGGTCAGTACATTTAACTCAGGCAATCTTGTGAAGAAGTTTTGATGGAATTCGTCAAAAGTTATTGGAGTGTCAGAAGAGAATATTACTACAGTGAGAAGATACCCCCGTTACGGCTATCTTCCCGATGATTTTTAAGTGGGGAACTGGCTATTTTTATGATTTATCTGTATTAGCTCAATTAATCGACCATACGAATCAAAATAGCGACTTGGCCAGATTTCAGAGGGATGTATTTCGAGGTAGTTAGCAATAATCCATTCGCCTTTCGGCCACGGACGACTGAGTACATTGGCCAATGTAGAAGAACTGAGTCCTGCTTCACGGGAGACTACCGACAAGGTTGTACCACGCTTACGCAACTCAGCAATAATGTCGGCTTGATGCCAATCATTTCTAACATTATTCATTCCTGCTACCCCTTCCATTAATTAATATTGATGGTGGCGATAGCAGACACACTGGTAGAAACTTCCTACCAGTGGATCGTCCTATACAAGGCTGCGAAACCCTGACCATTAGATTGTGCCAATGGCGCGATTACTTTAACTGATTAGTTTATCTGACTCAATAACTGAATCACTAACACCAACCGTTAATTCAGCGCCAATTCAACATATTAAGTCGTTTTTCTGGTTTTATTGGCAACCCATTCATCCACTTCTTCTGCTATCCATAACATGGAACAGATACCCAACTTGCGAGGCTTGGGAAAATTCCCCTGCCGAATTAAATGGTCGATTTGTGATTTTTCTAGCCCAGTCTTCTGCATTACATAATCCAGACGAATAAAAGTCAGAGTTTCCATCATTCCAGACCTCCCTGACTATAAACCCGTTCAACATAACGCCCACGACCATCCCCATGACCCAGATCCATTGAAACCAATGCCCGTGCTTCCTGCCGACTAAAACCACTCTGTTGGTAAAAACTCAGTGCATCCTGCGCCCATGCATAGCGCAAACTATGGGGGGAATGACAACCTATTAAACCAATCCTTGTGGTATGTGCCCGCCAATAGTTCATGGCTTGCTTGAGATCTGGTTTATCAATCAACCTGCCACCACGTTGTTCTGCAATGGTAATTGCCTGCTCAACAGCCTCTTTCACAGCAGCGACATCTAATACACGGGTTTGTCTTGGTCTACCACCTTTTGTACCAAAAACAACATGCAGTTTCGGTTCTGGTTGCTCTAACTGTTTCCGCCAGCTTTTCAATGAAGCACTGCATTGCACCGCTTCCTGAGAACGTAACCCCATCAAACGGGCAAGTTTCAGTGTGACGGCAAATCCGGCATCACGTTCAAGCACCTTCTGATAAACAACCTGAAATGTAGCATCAGGGAGCGCCTGTTTCGTTCCGGCACGACTGGTTCCACTTAATCCCAATGCCTGGTTGCTCAAACGCGGAGAGGTTTCCAGTTTTTCCCTGCCAGCCATGCGGAAAATATTACGCAGCGCAGACATTTCATTTTGCACAGTGCGTTTAGCAATACCCTGAGATAAACGAGTATCAACGTAATGCTCCACATGCTTGGTTTTTAAATGACTGAGACTTTTAACCTGAATATTCAGGCTCAATAACAACGCACCCAGACGCCCTGCAATCCTAATACGGTCATGACAGGTTTTGTGGCTGCCACCACCCTGCCGGGCAAAAAACTTTAATTCCTTAATCAATCTGCTCATCTGCTTCTCCCTACTTATACCTGACAACATGCAATCTCTGGCGCGCGACAATGCTGACAAAACAGGAAATGCCTGCTTTGTTCTTGACGGATATCTGTGCGCCAGAGTGAACGCGGGTTGAGGTATTGCGGGGTATCGGTTAAGTACGCTGTACTGCCGCCTGCATAAACAGGTCATCCCCACTGGCAAAAATCCAGCCTCGATATCGTCAAGTTCTCCTTTTGATGCTTTTTCAATCTAAAATGCAGTGTCAGATTCACTGCGCTGTTAAGCAGGCATAAGCCTGTAATCGTCATGTTGTCCTTTTGCTGCGGCGTCACTTTCAGCGGTAAACCTGCAAAAGTGACGCCTTAAGCCTTGTAAACGGTCAGCAAAAGTAGTGCAGCGTTGAAGTGCCAGCAGGCACAGCAAAACACCGCAAAGTTAAGTATCAAACGGTAGCAATGAGCTAATTGTTTAGGTGTAGAGAGGCTGTCCGCTGAATATTTCAAGCAGACACAGCTAGAAATGAACTGGATGCGTGAAAGCAATCCTGCTCATTGAAGTGAAATGAGATCAAGACGTAGCTCAATCCCACTATGCGAAAGGCTATCACCTAACGCTAATGTGAAAAGTAAGCGAGCGCGTGTTTCAGCCCACTTGAAGTCAAATATAAAATAAGAGTGGATCTTCCCCACCCTGAAGCCAGCTACGAAAGGCAATGGAAATCATAACCTAAAGCGCCTAAGTATCCTTGGTACTCAATCCAGTTAAAAGACCTTCATCGCCGAACTCGCTAGGATGTTCATACTGGCGATATCTGCTTCCAAAGATGTGCAGATGTACCGCAATTCTTGCTCTCCCTTTCAGGCTACAGGAGTTTTTCTAGTCGCTCGAAAGCGCTTCCTCTCAGACTATGGAAGCATTGATGACCATCGGAGATGGTGATTAAGAAAATTGAAATTAACTGATTGCTCTAAATGTATCAATAACTAATTTTAATCAAAATAAAACGACCAAAAGCGTACTTTCATATAGTTAATTTGAATATTTTTATGATTAACGTTATAAAATTAAAAGTATTTTTATATGTTGTCCAACTTGGATTTACCTAATTAATCGAAATTATTATCGTACTGTGATTTGGCTAATCTAGGACTGTAATTTATATTCTGATTCGCCAACTTAAGATAAATATCCTAATTAACCCGAATTATATTTAAGCCATCACTCACTATAATTCTGGTCAAGCACTAACTTGGCAGATTCCAATTTTAATTCGGGGATGAAAGTTCTTTTCATTATGTCATCTGTTTAATCGTTGAAGTAAGAATATCACCTCTATGGGGGTAAGCAAAATTAGAGTGCCACATCAAATAAAGAGCGCCCATATATACATAACAAAGTCATTAGGACTTTTATAGAAAGAGACATATTAATCACAATAAATTGAATACATGCCCCAAAATAGGGCGTACTTGACAAACCCTTAATGGATTGGGTGTGTGGAGACTAATCGGTTGGTCGATTACCGATAAAAAAATATGCTGTTGTGGTTTACTCTGAATTACGAACTCTATTGAATGACAGGCTAAAGTTCAGATCAATAATAAACTCACAACAGCATCCCTAATGATCAGTCAGGGAATTATCACACTATAAAAGTGATAATCAATATATAAGGTTAAGTTTACTGGCCTTACAATAGATGTAATCACCTATCAGATGAATGAGTTAATCCCTGTTAGATTAGCAGTGAATTTCCACAGCCTTAAAGCTTCTTGTGGATCGACTGCATATTCGCAAACTCCAACGAATGGTTCCGAATATTCTGCCGCTAGAGCAGTAACATCACAATCTTCACAGTACAATCCACCAAGTCCGTTAAGCATAGGGCTGGTAGCTGCCCATATTTCTGTAGCTGCCCCCTGAGCTGTTGATTTGAAGGTCGGATCAATAGGATTTCCAGCTTCATCCACCCACCCTTCTCCTACCATCTCTTCATTTGTCAGATGGCGCTGAAGTGGAGTGAAAATTTTTCCAGGATGCAAAGAGAATGCCCGGATATCACGACTTTTTCCATAACTATCAAGCTGGAGAGCAAACAGAATATTAGCAGTTTTAGACTGGCCATAAGCAAGCCATTTATCATATCCTGTTGTGAACTGAATATCATTCCAACGAATCGGCGAGTTGTGATGACCAGCTGATGAAACACATACAACTCTTCCACCAGAACGAATATTATGCCAGATTAAATTCACGAGAACATAATGACCCACATGGTTAGTTGCAAACTGGGACTCCCACCCAGAACCAACCCTGCGTTTCGGGCATGCCATAATGCCTGCATTGCATAAAACATAATCAAATTGGTATCGATTTGCAGTAACAATCGAAGCCAACTTTTTTACTGATGAGATGTCTGAAAGGTCTAGTGGGAGAATAGTGATGTTAATCAGTTCACTCAGACTACGAGCAGCTAACTCAACATCTCTTGCACCGACTACGACGTGTACACCCGCGGCTGAAAGTGCTTTTGTTGCCTCAAAGCCTATTCCTGAGTGCCCCCCAGTTATGAAGGCAGTTTTACCTTTTAGCTCCAACCCCTCAAGGACATCGGTAGCAGTTGATGATGCGTTGAATCCTGATTTAATCGGCTTTTGTGCTGTCATAATATCCTCTTGAACTTACGATAATTCTGCTGTGAAATGAGGTAAGTAAAACTCTTCCAAAGCAGATATCTCCTTATCATCTAGGGTCATTTCCACGCTTCGGACGTTATCGGTGAGTTGCTCAACTGACGTCACTCCAATTATAGGAGATATAATTGCAGGCTTAGATAATAGCCAAGCAAGAGCAACATGTGCTGGCTTGCATTCCCTATCCTTCGCAATTTTATTAAGCACAGAGATAATCTTAGCATCACTAGCTTTGGCTGATTCATAAAGCCACGACTGTACTTTGTCAGATTTAGTGCGGACGGTCTCGCCACTTTTAGCAAGCTTCCCACGTGCCAATGGGCTCCATGGTGTTACCCCAACCCCTTCATAGTGGCAGTACGGAAGCATTTCCCGTTCTTCTTCTCTATTTATGAGATTGTAATGATTTTGCATACTGATAAACGGTGTCCAGCCATTAACTCGAGCAACAGTTTGTGCTTGAATGAATTGCCAGGTTCTCATTGAAGAGGCTCCTATGTATCGAACCTTACCTAAACGCACTAAGTCATTTAAAGCAGACATGGTTTCTTCGATTGGTGTATTCGGATCCCAGCGATGAATAATATATAAATCAATATAATCCGTTTGTAGTCGCTTGAGACTTCTATCAACTTGGAAAAATATTTCTTTACGTGACAATCCTCCTGATTGAGGAGTGTCGGTCATTTTTTCATAAACCTTCGTCGCGATCACAACATCATCACGTTTGGCATGCTTTTTCAGACACTCACCCAGGATTTCTTCACTAGACCCAAGGGAATAAATATTTGCAGTGTCAAAAAAATTGATTCCTAACTCTAATGACTTAATGATAATTTTTTCACTGCTTGCAAAGTCCAGAGTCCAGGGATGGGTTCCCTTGGATGGTTCTCCAAAAGACATACATCCAAGAGCTAGTCGGGATACAACAAGTCCAGATTTACCAAGGTGAGAATACAGCAAGGGTCGCCTCCTTAGTTATTAAGTTCGGTAAGTCGTGACCATGATGTTTCCTGCTCATCCAGCGGAATATCAAGGCTCGAAAGGTACATTGCGGTCATCCAGCAATGCCCAGCCAAATGTGTCGCATCAGCAATTTCACCTTGAGTGTAAAATTCGTTTAGATGACGGAATGCTGATGGAGAGGCTTTGCCATCATTAATACATTCGGTGATATATCGAACCATTGCTTTTCTACGAGGCTCCATAGCGTCATAGTTACCATTCTCTATGTCGTTAATTTCTTTTTCAGATAAGCCAGCTTTGATAGCTAATGGATAATGGATAAGACGCTCAAACTCACTGTTTACTAATTTAGCTACACGCATAACGATGATTTCACGTTCATAGTCATTGAGGTAGCCTTTAGTAAGCGCACCACCTAAAGCTAAGTGAGGACCTGCTGAGCACTTTGTAAGAAGCAGGCTACGCGTCAGATTTGAAGGAAATTTCTCGTAAATACTCAGTTGCTCCTGAGTAAAATCCTTAACGTCGGTCAATTGTACCAATGAATTACCCATGTATTTCTCCTCATGCAGGTTGTTGGTTAATTTTACTATTAAGAATTCCGAAAACCTCTTTAGAAGTATTTTCGTTAATATCTATTAAATCGCTAATAAATCCGTCTGGCCTTACAATGATACAAACAGACCTACTGGGAAGGAGATTTTTGAGCAGCCCCAGCACTTTTCCGCTTAGATTAACTAAACTTGCCCCACTCACCGATTTTAATGCAAGATCAAAATAATTCGTCCAGTCGGAATAAATGTAATGATTACCAGGCCAGAATAAGACGGTATATTTTGTCAGGCTAAGATAAGGTGCCAAAAAACTTTTACTCCACTCCAGAGGAATACGTCTTCCTGATTCAAGAAGATTTTTTCCCTCAGAAAGCTCCCCATGCGGTATATCAATTTGTGCAATTCTAGGAGACAACAATTTATCTACTAATCCAGTTTTCGATGCTAATCTAAATGCAAAATCACGAGCAAATATAGCCTGCCTGTTCTTATACAGACTGACATTCGCCAGAAATGTAGAGAGCTTAGATGTGCGATTGATTCCATTAACTCTCTCTTCAGAGTAAGAATCAAGAAAAGATGATTGATACTCACCTCGAATAACACCAGCAAGCTTCCACCCTAAATTAACTGCATCCTGAAACCCACTATTCATACCTTGAGCACCAGAAGGACTCATGGCATGGGCCGCATCACCTACAAGAAAAACATTTCCATTTCTGTAAGATGAAGCTGAACGAACATGAGCATTAAATATTCCACAAAAATTCATATGTCCCAGAGTCTTCTTACCAGGAACACGATCATGGAGAATAGATTCAAAAAACTCTCGGTTTATTTCCCCTTTGTAATCTGTTGGGACACTTGCCCCTACACGAAATAATCCATCACCGATAGGAGCCAATACCATATTACCGTTTCTGTGCAAGTAGTAACCGACTTCACGACTTGTAGATTCGCTAACCAACTCAGCATCAGTGATAGCAAGTCTTGTTTCCATCTGGAAACCATCAAAAGTGAAACCAAAGCACTCTCTGACCTTGCTGGAGTAACCATCGGCCCCTACTACCCAGGAAAAAGGTTCATGGCTAATTTTTCCAGCTGCATCACGCAAGGTTACATTTACTAAATCAGAATCATTATGGCCATCAATAAATTCACATCCATATTCAATGAAAATACCTTTATCATTGAGGCGATCTTCCAAAATTTTTTCGGTTTTCCATTGTGGAATGGTAATTCCATAACGATAGTTTGTATATTTCAATCTATCAAAACAAATATTTCCAATCATTTTTTTATTTGAATAATAATTCATTTGATCAAAATAGTGTCCCGCCTGGATAATTCCGCTTGATACTCCTGTACGTGATAAAAGTTCAAGAACCCGTGGCCAGATGATAGTTGCTTTTGAATGCGGTGAGAATCGTTCATGTTTAGATATTATTCCCGCCTTAATACCAAACAAAGATAGCTCCAATGCAGTGAGCATCCCTACAGGTCCTCCCCCAACAATTAAAACATTATTTTCATTTTCAGCATATATCATGCAATTGGCTCCGCTTTTTATTAGCTCGAAAAAGATTTAAAACCACTATTGAAAAGATGAAGCAGATGACAGAAATGGCTATAAGCAGTAGTGATGTAGAGGCTATAATATTATTATGATCTTTGTTAATTACTTGTCCCCCAATAATGGATACAGGCTCAAAATTCCCACGCAAGTTGACACTAAATAGTGTAACAACTGAGAATATCAAAGGAATAAAAATTGACTCTCCTCCGATTCTGAACGTGTTAAATATACCCGCTGCCAGTCCCGTTTGATGATTCGGAACAGAACTTACCGCTAATCCGTCAATATAAGAAAGTGAAATTCCAAATGAACTACCAAGTATAAACATTGCAAGTTCATAATGATACAAATTATCCGTCCCTATGATCTTGAATAGATATAAAGGTGATATAACAAGTATCAACAATGTTACCTTCAACAAAAAAATATCGTTAAGTCGATTTCTAAATTTGGCAATCATGGGTGGGAAAACCAATGAAGGCAGTGTAGCAATTGTCATTATTGAGCCAATTTGCAAACTTGAGAACTCAGTCGCTTCCTTTAAAAAATAAGGAAAATAAAACATAATGCTAATATAACCAAATCCTAGTAGTAGAGATGAAATGCTCATTGCAGAAAAAATTCTATTTCTGAATATACTTAGATCGATCATAGGATTTTTAGATTTTTTCTCAATTTTAATAAATAAGTAACCCAATAAAACGGATGTGAGCAGTAAAATTTCAGTACAACTATCTTCTAATGACCAAACTGGGAGGAATGATATTAACGTAACCGTAGTAAGAAGAAATAAGGTTAGCAATATACCGCCAATCCAATCAAAACTATGCTTTGAATGAACAGTGACATCCTCAATGTAATTCAATGAAATAAACAATACAATTAGTAAAAAAGCCATGCTGATGCTGAATATGCTCCAACCATGCTCTACATAATTTAACGCTGAAGCAATAAGAGGCCCACTGATCATTCCAATACCCAGGAAAATCCCAAATATAGAAAAAGCACGAGGTCTTTTCACCTCCTCCAGATGTGAAACAAGAAGAGATGTTGCGGAAGTTGTAACCGCAGCTGCGGCGATGCCACTGATAGCACGGAATAGCAAAACCAAACCATCTTAAAAGGGAGAAGATAATATCCTTGCATCATGAAACCGTGTCCATATTGATTTATAAGGATAAAATTAATGGTGGTGATTTATGGCAGCATCTCAGGATGGCTAAAAACCGTATCGTAAACGCGATGGAAGTTATGAGCGCAGAGGAAAAATCAAAAATAGGATCAGTATTGATCATCGCCCAAAAATTGTTGATAAAAAGCAGCGTATTGGTGATTGGGAAGGGGGTACTATCGTTGGAAAAGATCATAAAAGTTCATTATTAACATGAGTTGAACGAAAATCGCTATTTACTGTCATAATTAAACTTGAAAATAAAACAGCGGAAGGTGTTGCAAAAGCGACAACAAGGAATTTATTAGATATAAAACAAAATGTTAAAACCATCACCTTTGATAATGGATTGGAATTTGCCGAACACAAACTTATCAGTAAAAATTTAGAGATAAAGATTTATTTTACCCACCCTTATTCACCTTGGGAAAGAGGAATCAATGAGAACATCAATGGATTAATCAGAGACTACTTCCCAAAAGGGACCGATTTTAATCAGGTATCAGAGCGGGAGATAAATCTCGTCGCAAATCGATTAAATAAACGCCCACGGAAGACACGGGATTACAAAACACCGGATAAGTTATTCAAAGGAATACCCACTCGTTTACTTCGTTTATAATGGTGTTGCAATTATTATGTGAATGCAAGATATTAGGCATAGAGATGAGAACTATCCAGAAATGCATTCAGAAATCCAAGAAATTAAAGACACTTAATCGATAGGCTTTAAACTCATAGCCAATGATAATTTCATAAAAATTACACTTAATCAAATTTATCAAAATCTGAAGAAATTAGGTATTGAATATAAGTAAAATCTTTAGCAAGATCCTCTTTTTCTAATATAGAAAAGACCTCATTTATGAATAATTAATAATCACTGAAAAACCTAAAAACCATACATGAGGCCTGAACGAGATCACTACAAAACACCTACAACTTCCATACAAGTCTTAGTAGGTAACCACATTTCGAGATTTGAATTATCTTCTGGTTCAGCCCGTAAGAAACCATACTGCTGATAAAATGGAATAATGCTTGGATTTGTTGGATCAACAAATAACCCAATAACTGAGATTTGTTGTGAAACTAATACTGTCCGACGGATAGCATCAATTAGTAATTTCTCGCCTAATCCTTGTCCCTGATATAAACGATTTACAGCGAGACGAGCTAGTTTTATTGTATTGAGAGGATGTGGATACTTTTTATAATCTTTATGAACGGGGGGAATTAACACAGAATAACCTGTAAGTGTGTAATACCCTAAAATAGTTGTTGGCTCTGAAGCCCGACAGGCAACATACATTTTTGAGATATGCTTGATAGTTTTCTGTCGGGCTTGTTGTTGTAAAAATTTATTTAACTCATAAACACCACAATCAAATACCTTACGATTATGTTGTTGAGTTATTTCTTCAATTATCATGGACATTCACAACATCCTTGTAATTTTTTGCTGCTTTCATTAATTTCTCATTTGCTTTTGGCGGATTTTCTAACGCCGCAAATAGTGCATCTGCACCAGCCATCGAGAGTTGTAATGTTTCAGCACGCTCAATAACATTTTTGGCTCTATCCATTGCCGCTTCAATAAGGAATTGAGAAAGCGTTGCGCCAGAATAATCGGCTGCTCTTTGTATAAACTCTTGTATTTCTAAAGATGTTCGCGCAACTAAACGGGTTTCTTTGCGTTCTGAGTAGATGGACATAATCTTACCTTTTGGATATAGATAAATCATAGATGGTGCCATTATGGCACACAAAATCAATCTCCACCAAATTGTATGTCATTATGGCATACAAAAACTCATGATCTCATCACGGCAAGCCCACCAACTCCACCGCCTCCCTCACCAATTGACCCACCTTCTTCCACGCCTTATCTCGGATCAACTCCCTTGTGTCACTGTCTGCGGTACAATCGCGCCTTTATGCCGGATCACAACCCCTGCGAGCTGATGCCCCATTAATGCTGAATCATGAATCGATTTCCCATTTAATAGCCCCGCGATAAAACCCGCATTAAACGCATCACCTGCCGATGTGGTATCAACAACAGGTGTAACAGGTTGAGTCTTAATATGTTGTATAGCATTGCAGCCACTTAAGTCACGATAAAAACAACCCTGTTCACCCGCTTTGATAATGGCTTGTTTAACCCCCATGCTTTTCAGGCGATTAAAACTTTCCTCAGTCGACGTATCGCCCCATAGACTCACTTCATCATCGTCAGTGACTAAGGCAACATCAGTGATGGCATATATTTGCTGATAACACTCACGAGCTTGTGTTTTATTTCCCCATAAGGCCGGACGATAGTTACTGTCAAAGAAAATCACTTTTCCTTCAGAAGATAACTTTTTCAAATCAATGAGCAGCAATTGGCGATCATGTTCGGGCAAAATAGCCAGGCTGATCCCACTGAGGTAGAGCACATCCATGCTCTGTAATTGCTGACGCAATCTGGGATAATCAGGATGCTGCAAGAGATAACGCGCCGCCGAGTTATTACGCCAGTAAAGAAACGTGCGCTCACCTTTTTCATCAAGCTGGATCAGGTATAAACCGGGCTGATGTGCATTATCACGCAACACTAACGATGTATTAATTCCCTCTTGCTGCCAAGATGAGATCATGCCTTCGCTCAAGGGATCAGTACCCATCGCCGTGACGAAATGGACATCAAACTTCTTGCCGCCAGCACGAGCCAGATAAACCGCACTATTCAGTACATCACCGCCATAGCTTTGTGTCATAGCACCAAATGGGATGCCATTTAGCTCAATCATACATTCGCCAATCAGAGCAATTTTCTGCCTCTGCATCTTTTAATCCTTCACAGCCTGAAAATAACGTTCCGCATTATTAAAGCAGATATCCTGAACTATCTGTCCCAACATTTTTTCATCATGGGGAATTTCACCATTTTCGACCCAGTTCCCCAACATATTACAGAGAATGCGACGAAAATATTCATGGCGGGTATAGGATAAGAAACTGCGTGAATCTGTCAGCATACCGACAAACTGGCTTAATAAGCCTAATTGGGAGAGTTGCTCTAATTGACGCTGCATACCGTCTTTTTGATCGTTAAACCACCAGCCCGATCCAAATTGGATTTTACCTCCAGGATTTTTCCCACCTTGCGCAAGGCTTCCGCCCTGAAAGTTGCCTGTCATAGTTGCGATCACTTCATTATCGCGAGGGTTTAAGCAATAAAGGATGGTCTTCGGTAATTCATCTGTTTTATCCATCTCATCCAGCAAGCGAGATAATGGGTAAGCGATAGGATTATCCCCGATAGAATCAAAGCCGCTGTCTGGCCCTAACCGATTAAACATACGTGTGTTGTTATTACGCAAGGCGCCAATATGCATTTGCATCACCCAACTGCGTTTTGCGTATTGCTTACCTAGCCAAACCAACACTGCTGTTGTGAATTGTGCTATTTCTAATTCACTGAGTAATTGCTCTTGTCTGCGCTTTTGCAAAATAATATCTAACACTTTTTCGTCAGGTATCGGTGCATAACGCAATTGTTCAATCCCATGATCCGAAGCTACACAACCGTGATCCTGAAAGTGTTCGAGGCGACGCTCTAATGCCTGCAATAAATCAGCAAAACGCCCGATAGCGACATCTGCGGCTTCTTCTAACCGTTCGAGATAATCACAAAAATCTGGCAACTCAATTTTAAAGACTTTATCCGGGCGCCAGCTTGGTAATATTTTGATGGTAAAGTCTTTATCTTTGGCGATCTGTTGATGATATTCGAGAGAATCAATGGGATCATCCGTTGTTCCTGCCATTCGTACCTGCATTTGCTGCATAATGCCGCGGGCTGAAAATTCACCTTGAGAAAGTTTCTCGTTCGCCTCATGCCAGATAGCCTCTGCGGTATCAGGCCCAAATAATTTTCCGTTAATGCCAAATGGACATCGCAACTCCAGATGTGTCCAGTGATAAAGTGGATTGCCGATCGTCAGGGGAACCGTGTTCGCCCATGCGAGGTATTTTTCGTAGTCACTGCTTTCCGTACCGGTAATAAGCACTTCTTCAATTCCTGCCGCACGCATCGCACGCCATTTATAATGATCGCCCTCCAGCCAGATTTGACCAAGATTGTGGAAGCTGCGGTTTTGCGCAATCTCTTTTGGATTGAGATGACAGTGATAATCATAGATAGGCATCAACGCAGCGTAATCATGATAAAGGCTGCGGGCAACGTCATTATTTAACAGGAAGTCTTCACACATAAAGGTTTTCATGATGTTTTCCTCTATGGTCAAAGGGCTGCAACCGCCTGGCGGGCACCAACATTCAGTAAGTTCTGGTAAGCTTTGGTTACTTTATTGACAAATTCACGGTTTTTGACCAACTTTTTACCGAAGATCGATTCAATCGCCAGTAGCTCTTTCACCACATCTTCCGCCACAGCAACAGAATAATCGTATTTGGCAAAAATCGCCGCAAAGGTCTCTTTTAATGGATCACGCACATCAATGGGCTGACCTTGCTCATCCACACCGCTGATATAACGCATCCAACCTGCTACACCGAGCGCTAAACAGCGATAATCACTTCCCCTCAAAAGGTGCCATTCAATGGAATCAATCATGCGCTGTGGCAATTTCTGGCTGCCATCCGTCGCAATTTGCCCTGTCTGGTGTTTTAACGCAGGATTAGTGAACCGTTCGATCAATTTATCCGCATAAGCCATTAAGTCGCTATCTTCTGGCATCGACAGTGTTGGCGCTTGTTCGTTTAGCATCAGTGCATACACTGCCCGACGATAATCAGCATTTTTCATGGTATCGGAAATATGCGTATAACCGCCCAAATAACCCAGATAGGCCAAAAATGAATGAGCGCCATTTAACATGCGCAATTTCATCATTTCAAATGGCGCCACATTATCCACGAATTGTGCACCAGCCAGATCCCAATCTGGACGCCCATTCACGAAGTTATCTTCAATGACCCATTGACGGAAAGGTTCGCAGGCAATAGCACACGGATCTTCAATACCTAGCTGTTGGGCAATTTCGGTTAACGTTTCTGGTGTAGCAGCCGGCACAATGCGATCCACCATCGTGCAGGGAAATGTCACTTGCTTTTCTATCCACTGTGCCAATTTTTCGTCCTGCAAACGTGCCAGACCTAACACGGCCTCACGGGCAACATGCCCATTTTCCCGGACGTTATCACACGACAAAATCGTCACCGCAGGCAGGCTTCGTTCAAAACGCAATTTTAAGGCCGCCGTGATATATCCTATGGCTGATCTCGGCACAGCAGGATTAGCAATATCTTTAATAATCAGCTCATTATTTGGATCTAAACGCCCTGTTGTGGCATCGGTACAATAGCCTTTTTCAGTGATTGTTAAAGAAATGATTGCGACATCAGGGTTCGCCATTTTTTCGATAATTGCCTGAGCACCATCAATTAATGGGTGCATCCCTTCTTTCATTGAGCCAATAATTTTTAATGTGGTTTTTCCCTGCTCTTTCTCTGAGACGGTATAGCGCATGGATTGTTTTTTAAGATTTTCGATCAACGAAGCACCGTTTAGCGTCAAATTAACTTCACAATATCCCCAATCACTGTCTGTTTGTTCTAATACGTGATGGGTATAAAGCGCCTGATGCGCACGATGGAATGCACCGCAGCCTAAATGCACAATACGGGAAGTCAGGCGTTCGGTTGTCCAGTGAGGGCATGGGACTGAGGTTATCGCAGTGACAAGATTTTTTTCCATAATGGCACGATGGATACCCAACTCAAGGCCACGAATTTCAGCCAGCCCTTTCAGACGGCCGATTGCGGAATAGCCGGGGTTAATTTTCTTTTTCAAATCATCAAGTATCTGATGACCATGATCAGGCCGCATTGGAATAAGGTGATTTTCACCCACTGCCAACCTGCGATGCTCTTCCTCCGCAACCGCTTTGATCACTTCATACATATCTACATCACCAGCAAGATGTGCCGCTTCGTGGAACGTGGATGGGTTTTCTTCACGTACCGTTGAACGCAAGTGGAGGAAATAGATACGGGAAGCAAATG
The DNA here is from genome assembly GCF_040838225.1 of Xenorhabdus sp. SGI246. NCBI lineage: Bacteria > Pseudomonadati > Pseudomonadota > Gammaproteobacteria > Enterobacterales > Morganellaceae > Xenorhabdus > Xenorhabdus sp. SGI246. The sequence continues at coordinate 26,037 of NZ_JBFPEZ010000026.1, read as the reverse complement.
ATTTGATCATCTTCACCAAATCATTATCCGCGCGCACGCCGTAAGATCCGGTGCACATCGTATAACCATTGGCATTACTGTCTATCGTTTCGGCTATCCAACGCATATCCTCTATTGTAGAAATAATGCGTGGCAGGCCTAAGATCTCACGAGGGGGATCATCAGGATGAACGGCCATTTTGATGCCGATTTCTTCCGCAACCGGAATGATCTTTTGCAGGAAATAAGCAAAATGCTCACGCAATTTGGCCTTATCAATTCCTGTATAACGTTTTAGGTGTTGGCGAAATTGTTCTAAGGTATAACCTTCCTCTGCACCGGGCAGACCAGCGATGATCGTATTTGTCAGTTTTTGTTTTTCTTCTTCCGTCATTGAAGTGAAGCGTGATTGTGCTTGCACAATTTCATCATCGGAATACGCCTTTTCTGCGCCATGACGTTGCAAAATATGGATATCAAAAACAGCAAATTCGATTTGATCAAAGCGCAACGCTTTTGAGCCATCAGGTAATTCATATTCAAGATCAGTACGTGTCCAATCCAGAACAGGCATAAAGTTGTAGCATACTGTTTTGACCCCGCAAGCAGCGAGGTTACGCAAGGTTTGTTGATAATTTTCGATCCATCGATCGTACTCCCCGGTATGCGTCTTGATATCTTCATGAATGGGAACACTTTCTACAACTGTCCACTCAAGTTGACTGACTTCAATCAGTGCCTTACGCTGTTTTATCTCCTCGATAGGCCAGACTTCACCATTAGGAATATGGTGTAATGCCGTCACAATCCCTGTTGCTCCCGCCTGACGGATATCCGCTAATGAAACAGGATCTTCAGGCCCATACCAACGCCAGGTTTGTTTCATCATTCCCCCCTATAACTAATTCAAGACTAATTCAGGTAACCATAAACTCAATTGCGGCAGATATGTCACCAGCGCCAGCGCCGAGATCAGCGCAACATACATCGGGAGCAGTGGCTTCAGTACCTTATCAATGCTCACATCCCCCACAGAGCAACCCACAAATAAGGCACTGCCTACGGGCGGAGTACAAATTCCAATGGCCAGATTAAACGTCATAATGATGCCAAAATGAACAGGGTCGATCCCCATATTCATCGCAACGGGCAAGAAAATCGGTGTGAAGATCAAAATGGCAGGTGTCATATCCATAAAGGTCCCCACAATTAGCAGGATGATATTGATGACTAGCAGAATGGTCAGCGGATTATCAGAAACCATCATCAACGCATCCGCAATCAGATACGGCAGATCAGCATTGGCCATCGCCCAGGACATGCCCATTGATACGCCAATCAGCAGTAAAACAATCGATGTGGTAACGGCAGAATCGAGAATAATTTTGGGCAGTTGTTTGAAACTCACTTCACGATAGATAACCACTGCGAGAATAAAACTGTAGAGAACGGCAATAGCTGATGCCTCTGTCGCCGTGAAGATCCCGGCAATAATCCCGCCCATAATCACCACAATGAGCATTAATGACGGTATTGCTTGCCACGCTGTAGCAAAAAATTCTCTCCAGGTTGGCCGGGGTGAAACAGGATAGCGCTTCCTCTTGGCAATAATGGCAGACACGGCCATGAGTGAAATCCCCATAATAATGCCGGGGATATAACCTGCCAGGAACAAGGCAGCAATAGATGTTCCCCCCGAAACCAGCGAGTACACAATCAAGGTATTGCTAGGCGGGATCAGCAAACCAGAAGGACAAGAAGCGATATTTACAGCAGCAGACAACTCAGGATCGTAGCCTTCTTTTCTTTGCATCGGCGCCATTGTTCCCCCGACCGCAGCAGCGGATGCTACGGCCGAGCCTGAAATTGCCCCGAACAACATGTTCGCCATGATATTGACGTGCATTAATGATCCCGGCAAACGGCCGCCAATCACTTTAGCCAGATTGATCAAACGTGCAGCTATCCCGCCTTGATTCATCATATTTCCAGCAAGGATAAAGAATGGGATCGCCAATAAAGAGAAGTTATCGACTCCCGCAGCCATACGCTGTGCGACAACCGTGATCGCAGATTCCAGCGGCAATGTCATCGTAATAGCGACTAACGAAGATAAGCCGATTGCAAAAGAAACGGGGACACTCAATGCCAGTAATAGTGCAAATGTGCCAAAGAGTGCGGCAATGACAGACCAATCCATACTCTAACCTCTTATCTACCCTTCATCTTTCAAGTGAATGATTCTCAGACATAACGGGTGGTTGACCAGAAAAATGCTGAACAATTGAGATCACATCAACAAGCGCATAGAAAATCATCAATATTCCGCTAACAGGCAAACATAAATAGATGTATCCCATCTTCCAGCCTAATACAGGTGTGATTTGACCATTTTCCAGTGTCGATAAAACAAGCAGACTGCCACCATAAAGCAGCACAATGGAAGAAAATGAAATAATTGCTGCCTGAATAATCAGGCCAATAATACTTTTCTTTATTCCTGTTAATTTCATCATCAGTAGCTCGATAGCAAGATGACGATGTTGCCCGGTGGTATATGCAGCGCCAATCATTGCGACCCACATAAACAGATAACGTGCTAATTCATCTGTCTCGGTGCTCGGTGCATCTAAGACATAACGTGAAATTACCTGCCATGACACACATAAAACCAGAAAGGCCAGCAGGCAGATGGTAAAAAACGCCAAGCTTTTATTGGTCATCTCTACAAAGTTTTTCATTTACCCCATTCCTGTCATTTTGGTTTACCAACTAAAAGACCACATAGAGATTATAATCTATACTGATCGCACTAAAGACATTGAAATAAGTATCTGAAAAAGAGAGTAATAGATCACAAAACAAAAAAGGTAAACCAATAATATCTATTTTTGTGATATTGGGATACCAATTTTGATTTTGATCTTTGTCTGACAAGTGAAAATCTGATTATTATTTACCCAAATAAGAAAATAACAAAAACCTATCTTTATCTCTGGAGAACCAATCATGCAGAACAACAAACGACAGGTTTTAGGTATAGTCAGTATGGCGACTGGTGTAATGCTTATGCTGAACGTATCTCAGGCTTTCGCCGTGACGACACTGAAACTTAGCCATAACCAGAATCGAGACCATGCAGTCCATAAAGCCATGACCGAGTTCGCTAATGAAGTGAAAGAAAAAACCAACGGGGAAGTCCGTATTCGCATCTATTCTGATTCTCAATTGGGCAACCAACGTGAATCCATTGAATTGATGCAAAACGGCGCTTTAGATATTGCTAAATCCAATGCGGCAGAATTAGAAGCCTTTTCTCCGGCTTATTCCATTTTTAACCTGCCCTATTTATTCCGCGATAAAGCGCACTATCAACACGTCATCAATAGTGATATCGGTAAAGAAATCCTCGATTCAAGTCAAGATATTGGGTTTATTGGCCTCACTTACTATGATGCAGGTGCACGCAGTTTTTATGCAAAAAAACCGATTAGAGCGCCTGAAGATCTAAAAGGCTTGAAAATTCGCGTACAACCCAGCCCGACGGCCATTACAATGGTGAAAAAGCTAAAAGCGAGTCCAACACCATTAGCTTATGGTGAACTCTATACCGCATTGCAACAAGGGGTTGTGGATGCGGCTGAGAACAACATAACTTCTTTCACGTTAAGCCGCCATAGTGAAGTGACAAAATTCTTTTCCCTGGATGAACATACGATGATCCCTGATGTCCTGTTAATATCAAACAACTCATTGAATAAATTAACCACTGAACAGCAAGAGATTGTGAAAAAAGCAGCTCTGAATTCTTCAAAATACATGATTCAACTTTGGGAAAAATCAGAACAGGAACAACGCGCAAAAGCAGAAAAACAAGGTGTTGAGTTTATTGTCGTGGATAAGACCCTCTTTCAAAACGCGGTTAATCCTATGTATGACGATATTGCTAAAACTCAACCGGAATTATTCGAAATGGTAAATAGAGTGCGTAAAATAGAATAATTTTCTCTCAAGCCCCTCTGTTGCAACAAGAATAGGTGGTTATATTTCTGGCATTGATGTCTTAGAATAACATCATTTTTAGTCGTTCTACTTAAGTATATTACCTTACGGCGGCATTAATGATGAACTTTGCAGACCCCAAGCGTCCCTATCATGAAGTAGCCCAATCATTACGTCAGATGATTATAGATATGGATTATTCTCCCGGTGATCGTCTACCTACAGAACGAGAAATTGCAGAAAAGTTCGGCGTTTCTCGTACCCTTATTCGTGAAGCGTTAATTGTACTGGAATTGGAAAACCTCATTGAAGTACGCAAAAGCTCAGGTATTTATCTCATCCAATTGCCATGCTCTCATTCAAGCGATACGACTATCACTGCCGCCGGGCCTTTTGAGTTATTACAAGCGCGACAATTATTGGAAAGTAATATCGCTGAGTTTGCAGCGCTTCAGGTGACCCCGGTCGATATTGCCAATATGCGCAACGCGCTAGAAAAAGAGAAAAAAGATCTGGTGTCGGGAGCAAGTGAATCCGGTGATAGGGAATTTCATTTAGCCATCGCGCAGGCAACGCATAACAGTATGCTGGTTGAATTACTTAAGCAATCTTGGGAATGGCGTGAGAATAACCCTATGTGGATGAAATTACATAGCCGAATTACCAATACTGACTATCGTAAAGCGTGGTTGAGTGATCATCAGGCAATTTTGGCGGCTATGATCAAAAAAGATCCCGCGGCAGCGAAGCAAACGATGTGGCAACATTTAGAAAATGTGAAACAAAGTTTGCTTGAATTATCCGATGTGGATGATCCTAATTTTGATGGGTATTTGTTTGAGTCGTATCCGGTGGGGATTGGGAAGTGAGTTTTTAACGCTGAGCTGGCTGAAAATCTCAAGACCCCGGAAGATCTGAGCCAGCTTTGCCGCTTTTTTAAAAACTGACCGTTTTGAAACCACTTTTAAGGCTGAATTCTGGCTGCTTATCTGGGGCATGAAAAGTAACAGCCTAAATCTGGTTCTAATCCCTGAATGCTATTTCTGGAGTGACGGAAGTCTGTCCAGAAAGAAGCCTGCCCGCAGTAGAAGGTGCCATTTCCATTGCTTTAATACCATCAGCTAAGTCTATAACGGTTGGGATAGGAATGCATTCCTTTCATTATCCAGATATTTTTATATTAAAGAAATAGTTAGTTATTCTCCCACAAAATAAAACAAATATTTTAAAATATTATCTTATATACTTATAAACGTTATTTAACCAAAGTTCTATTATTCTAAATAGCTTATATGGAATTAAAAACTTACCCATCTCCTTTAATTGAAATGCTCCTTCGGTTAACATTATTTTTATTATTAATAAATTGCATTGAAATTTAAATAACCAAGATCGCCATCACCATTTAATAAAATAACCCAAGACCTCACTTTACATTCTAACTCTTTGGCGATACATTCCCAATAATACAGATAATTGACATTATTTATCCTCATCAAAAAAAATAATTAATGGCTATAAAACAATCTGGTAATAAAAATCATATTAGTTCGCTTTATTACCAAGATTAAATTATTTCGGTAAAGATTTAATATTAAAAAACCCAATTAATTGGCTCATTAAATAATAAAAATAACATAAATTCATTTGATGTTATTTTTTTACTTAAAAAGCTGAATCGTTTCAATTAATTATAGGAAGATAATCATCGATGTTTCATCTATTGTTACAAGATATCCATCTGGCAGCATCTGCTACCGATAAAGAAAGTGCTATTCGCCAAGTCGCCACAGCACTCACCGCGGCGGGATATGCCAGTAAAGAATACGTCGAAGGCATGCTGGAACGTGAAACACACTCTTCAACCTATCTGGGTAATGGTATTGCCATCCCACATGGCACCCATACAACCCGCAACAACGTACTGAAAACCGGCGTACAAGTGATGCAATTTCCGAACGGGATCGACTGGGGCGATAACCAAACCGTCTACCTTGTTATCGGCATTGCGGCAAAATCCGACGAACACCTTAATCTGCTGCATCAGTTGATCCCGATCATTCGTGATGAAAACCGCGCCAGTCGGATGGCAAAAACTACCGATGTAAATGAACTCTATCATTTATTAATGAACACCAAATCCGCCTATGTGCTGGATAACTCCACGCTCACATTGGATATTGACGCACATGACCTGACAACCTTACAGGCAATAAACATCTCTCGGCTACAACAAGCCAATGCCGTGAATGCAAAATTTATGGCCGATGTCTTTACCAAGCCACCAATACACCTTGGCCAAGGTATCTGGCTCAGTGACAGTTCGCAGGGCAATTTGCACAATGCAATTGCTATCTCCCGTCCCAAAACTCCTTTTACTGTTGATAAACAACCCGTTGGATTGTTATTAACCATCGCTTGCGCAGACGATCAACTGCACGGTTTTCTAGATAATCTCAACACCCTGCTGCAACAAGGTAAAGGTGAGTCCCTGTTGCGTGCCAAAAATAGCACAGCCATCGTAGAACTACTGACAATGGATGTAGCACAAGAAACGATACTGCCTCAAAAAAACGCACTGACCGCAGATTTTATCCTACCTAATAAACATGGCCTGCATACCCGCCCCAGTGCACTTCTGGTTAACACCATCAAACAATTCCATAGCCAAATCACCATCACCTATCTTGATGGAAACAACATTCCCGTCGATGGGAGTAAGCTGATGCAAGTTGCAGGCTTAGGCGTTAAACAAGGCGAACGGATTCGTTTTACCGCGGTCGGCTCCGATGCCAAAGAGGCCCTGCTCGCCATTGAATCCCTTATTAACAAAAACATGGGAGAGGAAATGGCATGAACAAAAAAGTCGCGACGATCACTCTGAACCCTGCTTATGATCTGATTGGACGGGTTGAAAACATCAAAACCGGCGAAGTCAATCTTATCCAGACCGCGGGATTATATCCGGCAGGCAAAGGCATCAATGTCGGCAAGATCCTAAAAACACTCGGTATCGACGTCACCGTAGGTGGTTTTCTGGGCAAAGAAAACCAAAGTACCTTTCAAAAACACTTTGCAGAACTAGGTATCGTCAATCGATTTCAGGTTGTAGAAGGACGAACACGCACCAACGTCAAACTGACTGAACAGAATGGCTTGGTTACTGATTTCAACTTTTCAGGATCCAGCGTCAGCAAAGAAGAGTGGCAACGTTTCGCCAAAGATTCCATCCAGTGGCTAAGTGAATTCAATATGGTGTGCGTAAGCGGCAGCCTGCCAACGGGTGTAGAACTGGATGACTTCACTGAATGGATGCAACGCCTACGCGAAACCTGTATGTGCGTGGTATTTGATAGCAGTCGAGAAGCCCTGACTGCCGGGCTCAAGGCTCTACCGTGGATGGTCAAACCCAACCGCCGCGAACTGGAAATCTGGGCGGGGCGGCCTTTACCAACATTCGAAGATATCATCACTGCCGCCCATCAACTGCGTGCTACGGAGATCTCGCATGTTGTCGTTTCATTGGGCGAAGAAGGCGCGGTTTTGGTCAATTCAGCGGGAATCTGGCTCGCTAAACCACCGCGTTGCGAAATCGTCAGCACTGTTGGCGCTGGTGATGCAATGGTCGGCGGACTGATTTACGGCATGATGATGGGGCAAGACAGTGAGCACACATTACGCCTTGCTACCGCCATCTCCGCCATGACTGTCAGCCAAAACAACATTGGGAACATCGACCGGCAACAACTCGCCCGATTCATGACAAAAGTCGAACTGACTGCGTTCCCCCCTTATCCATCGAAAAACAACAATAAGAAGAGAACATCATGAAAACACTCATTATCAGCAACGATAAACAAGGACAGGCGCGCGCTTACCTCGCTAAACATATATTGGAAAATACAGCCGTCAGGCATGAACTTTCTCTTGTTACCGATGTGGACAATGCCGAGCTGGTGATCATTATCGGTGAATCTGCACCAACCTCACTTAACCTGCAAGGCAAAAAAGCCTTCACAGGCCCTGCTGAACAAGCGATCCGTGAACCGGAAGCATTTATCCATCATGCCAAAACAAAAGCCAATATTTACCAACAGCAAAATATCGTCAGCACGGATCAACAAAACCCCATCAATATCATCGCCATCACCGCCTGTCCGACAGGTGTTGCCCATACATTTATGGCAGCCAAAGCGCTGGAGACCGAAGCCCAAAACCGTGGCTGGCAGATCAAAGTAGAAACCCGTGGTTCCGTGGGAACCAACAACGTGATTACCGACATAGAAATTGCAGCAGCGGATTTGGTGATTGTAGCGGCAGATATTGATATAGATCTCTCGCCATTCTCTGGCAAACGCCTCTATCGTACCTCCACCGGCGCAGCCTTGAAAAGAACCGCTCAAGAACTGGATAACGCATTGACTGAAGCCGAGATTTACACAGCCACAGGCAGTACTTCCACCGCCAACGCTTTCAATCCGTCCACCAATAAAAAACAGGAAAGCCTCAGTATCTATCAACACTTGATGACCGGCGTATCCTACATGCTGCCGATGGTTGTCGCAGGCGGATTGTGCATTGCACTGTCATTTGTATTCGGCATTGAGGCCTTCAAAGAACCCGGCACATTAGCATCAGCACTCATGCAAATCGGTGGCGGCTCCGCACTTGCTTTAATGGTGCCCATACTTGCAGGTTATATCGCCTATTCCATCACAGGACGCACCGGATTAGCGCCCGGACTTATTGGTGGTATGCTTGCTGTCAGCACTGGCGCGGGATTTCTCGGTGGTATTATCGCGGGCTTCCTTGCGGGCTACGTTGCCAAACTCCTGACAACCAAACTGCATCTACCGCAAAGCATGGAGGCGTTAAAACCGATTTTAATCATCCCATTAGTTGCGGCGTTAGTCACCGGATTAACCATGATTTATATCGTGGGTAAACCCGTAGCCACAATTATGGAATGGCTGACCCACTGGCTGAAATCAATGGGAACCACCAACGCGGTGATCCTTGGCATGATTCTTGGCGGCATGATGTGTACGGATATGGGCGGTCCGGTTAACAAAGCGGCCTATGCGTTTGGTGTCGGGTTGTTAAGTGCACAGACCTATGGACCAATGGCGGCAATTATGGCCGCGGGGATGGTTCCACCATTAGCAATGTGGCTGGCAACCATGATTGCACGGAATAAGTTTGAGCAAAGTGAGCGCGAAGGTGGAAAAGCGGCACTGGTATTGGGGCTGTGTTTTATTACCGAAGGGGCGATCCCCTTTGCGGCGAAAGATCCAGTTAGAGTACTGCCAAGTTGTATTCTAGGTGGTGCAGTGACGGGGGCGCTTTCGATGTACTTTGGTGTGCAACTCATGGCACCACATGGTGGGTTGTTTGTATTATTAATTCCGGGAGCGATTACGCCTGTATTGACGTATTTAGGCGCTATTTTGGTTGGTGCAATACTAGCGGGTGGCGTTTATGGGGTGGTAAAGAGAAAGGAGATTGGGGTATAACCATCATTACTCGTAGCATATCTTTTGTTATGCCACCATTTCAAATGTATCTGAGTCTTTCATGGATATTTTATCAGCACCATATCAGAATATAGAATAAATTTCGTAGTTATTTTATTTTCATATGGTACGAGAAGAAAGTCATGGCGAGTTCAGAGCAACTTAAAGCGTTATTGCAATCTCATCTGGAAAAAGATGACGACAGATTTATGTCTGTCGCATTGCAAGTCGCTGCTCATGAAGCTCGCCAAGTACATGGTAAACTTGCCCAAGAACTGAGAGACATTGTTCACGTCGCCAAAAAGAAAGCTCAACATAACCTAAATGCACCAATATCAATAGATAAAGGTATACAAGATACCAGTGGTCTATTATTTACTTCTTATCCTAAGAATAAACTTGTCGACCTCATTGCCAAAGATACATTAAAAAATAGACTTGAACGCTTAATTCGCGAACAAAAATTCATGACAAAATTAAAAAGTCATGGTTTATCACCGAGAAGAAAAGTACTTCTAGTCGGTCCCCCTGGAACAGGGAAAACATTTACGGCATCGATTCTAGCCGGGTTTCCTACAAATGATTGAGCAAGATAACTCTAATAGTCTGATTATTTGTGCTACAAATTATGTTGAGATACTTGATCACGCGCTTTTTAAAAGATTTGATGATGTCATTCGGTACGAACTACCTGAAGAAGATCAAATTATTATTTTATTTAAAAATAGATTAAGCCTATTCGTTGCAAAAAATTTTACTTGGAAAAAGTTACCTGATAAAGCAAAAGGGTTAAGTAGTGCAGAAATAACAAGGGCTGCTGAAGAAGCAATTAAAGATATTCTTATTCATGGTCATAAAAAGATTAGTATGTCTTTACTAGATTCAGCAATTACTGATAGAAAAAACATGCAAAATAAATTATTTTAATAGCAAAGGAATAATATATCTCCTGTAATAAAAGAAAAAACATATATTCATTGGAAAAAACGGAGAACGAGAAAGTTATAGTTATCGCTGAAAAATGCGAACTTGAATCTGTAATTGGAATACAAATTTCTTTTGAGAGCTTAGCAGATGCTAAAAATGGCATTGAGATACTAAATGTAATCCAAATTGACAATAAGTATATGGCAACAATATTAGTTCCTATCGGGAAATTTTATGTACTGGAAAAAAAGTAGAACAATATTTTGATAGAGATGGACATGGTACTTCAATGGCAGGTATTGCTAAATTTGGTGATTTATCCTTAATTTTAGGCTCACCAAATTTAGTGAAAATCAAACACCGAATCGAATCTATAAAACTATTAAGATACCCAGGAGATAATGAAGGAAAACATCTAGGACAACTCACGGCTGATGGCATACGGTAATTGTCAACATAGCTGGCTCAAAATCCCGAAAGTTCTGAGCCAACCCCTATTATCTTAAAAAACTTACCGTTGATACTGTCCTTAAGGCTGAACGAGTGGCACATCCAGTACATTAAGATTATGAGAAAATTTTACTTTATAAGTACTCTGGTTTTTAGGACAATTATCTAAATAAGCTATATTTCCTCTTCGTTATTTTCTATAAGATCCAACTCAACCTGTAATATCGCAATCGAATCAACTCGAATGAATGCATCCTCTCCATCCATATCTCTTATCAAGAAACGTTGAGTCGGTTCAGGTTCCAATTCAAGCATAGAAAAAATATAACTCAATTGACCTATATCATCGTCATCATTTCCTTCTGGTTCATCAGGCTCCACGGACAAATCGACTATCGCTCCTCCATCTGTTAAGGTAATTATTACATTAGAATCATTCTGTTCTTTAGATTTATCTCCTAAATAAATATTACCAGGTCCATCAAATAAAAATTGGTGAAAAACGACCTCTCTCACATTTAAAGCAATACGATGAGTATCTGAATCAAATACAAAGAATTTTGCTGTATCTGAATCTTCATACTCCTGGAGAGAATAAAACATACGGCGCTTATCTGAACTATTCATAGAAAACAGAAGAAAATCTTGATGGCCACGTAAATACAGTTTCACTGTCCAAGAACACGGATCCATCTCAATACCTTTAGCCGCAATAGCAGATAAGTCTTTATCTGAGTAATAACCTGTTTTCTCAATCTTCTTACGAAAAGCAGTTACAGATTGTCCAGCTCCAGGAAAAACAGCATCTAACGTTTTTCCCAATGCAGAGCAAATAGCCTGAGCAGTTGTTATATTGGCAGCTATTTTTCCAGTTTCAATACGCTGAATCTGCTGTTGGCTTGTGTGAGCAAGCTCAGCTAGCTTTTTTTGAGTCATAGATAGCTGAGTGCGATATTGTTTAACTTTATTTGTTTGCATTTTGATCTCCTTGTGTTTGTATAACGAACAACAATACACACAAAAGAGTAAAAACACAAATATGTGTTAAGGTAAATCTTAACACTATTCACCATGCGACTAACTGTTTTTAGCCGTTTACATTACACATTCTAGTTTAATTAATTTTGATGATTGAAAGATTTTATTATGCCCGTATAGAAATAAAACAAAACGATCAGCAGAAGTAACAGATTACCCGAATCAGAAAAACTATTTCTTGTAATTCTAAATATCCTCCTTTTCATATATTATGATGCACAGGAAGTAACCAAAGAAACTATTATGCTTCTTGGTTATAACAGACGTAACTATTTGTCTTACGCATTCATACACTGTTGCTTTTCTGTTTTTTCTCACAAAATTAAAGTATTATGACGTATTAGATTATCTGAAAATCTCATAATAATTTTTCAGATAATTATTAGAATAAAAAACATTCGAATATTAAAAATAACTAATTAACTCAAGCGGTTGACGCCCCAAAAACAACCAGACTATGTTTCCGGTGTACAACCTATCACCACAGATAATTTCAACCCCATTTCTGGTGTAACAAATGTAAGACCGGAAAAAAGACTAACAGCCGTACAGGAGAAAACTTCCATTGCCTTAGCAAATTGCCATAAACTTACGTTCATCTCTTCCAGCATTGATATTATCAAAAGCTTATAATTCCCCTAAATAAAGAATAATTATATTTATTAATAAAAAACGGTGAATCTATTTAATAATATTTCTATTTCACTTTAATAAAAATCTAACACCAATCAATCGCAATTTTCACCAACTCCTCCGTAGCATCAATATATTCCCCATGATTACCATCTCTACTAAGAATAATCGGTATCTCACTACATCCCAGAATAAAATTTTCAACACTAATATCTTTAAGCTGAGAAATAATCGATTTCAATAACTGATATGCCTTTTCCCCATTTCCACTTTTATATGCCAAAATACTTTCCATAATAATTTCCTGTTGAATATCATCAGGAATAACAAATTTTATGTTCTCTTTTGTCAATCTATTTTGATAAAGCTCTGCTTTTATCGTTCCTGTCGTAGCCAGAATAGCAATATTATTCATTCCTTCATTGACAACTTTATTACAAGTAATATCAATCATATTAAGAAAAGGAACATTGGTTTCTGCTTTTAACTCCTCATACCAATAATGCGCAGTATTACAGGGCATAATAATACACTGAGCACCTGCATCTTCTAAGATTCTTAATGTAGCTATCATTTGTTTTAATGGTGACTTTTCCCCAGAGAGAATATTCTTTGTCCTGTCAGGTATATCAGGAAAAGAAATGGCAATAACAGGAATATGTTCCTGATCGCAAGTTGCTGATGTATTTTTAATTATCTTTTCCATTGCATCTACCGTTGCTGCCGGTCCCATACCACCGAGTATTCCAATAATTTTTTTCATACACCACCTCAGAAAATAATTATTATGCTGACACAGTAATTACGGTTAGTAATTGCAATATTTCTATTCGCTATATTGAATTTGCATAAGGCTTTTCATTTATTGAAATCAACACGAGTACTTTATAGGGCAGATTTTATATTTAATAATATTGAGCTGAAATAGTTATATGATGCTATAAAGAAATATATCCCTATCATCTTTCAGCAAGGGAATACAGCAAGCCCTGATTCAATCATCCTGGTTGGTAATCGCTTTTTCTTGTGATTCCGGCTTAGAACTATTCTGTTTTTCCTCCATTTTATTTTCTTCCATTTTAGCAATCACCGCAGTAGAAATACTGTTACCAACTACATTGGTTGCTGTACGCCCCATATCAAGGAGCTGGTCGATGGCAAGGATCAACAAGATCCCCGCTTCAGGCAGCTTAAACATAGGAAGGGTTGCAGCAATGACCACAACAGAAGCACGCGCGACACCAGCCATACCTTTGCTGGTGATCATAAGCGTCAACATGATCAGGATTTGTTCTGTGATACTCAGATCAATATTATAAGCCTGTGCAATAAATAGAATGGCAAACGATTGATACATCATCGAGCCATCAAGATTAAAGGAATAACCCAGAGGCAATACGAAGCTAGAGATTTTTTTCGGGACACCAAAGCTATTCAGTGCATTCACCGTTTTTGGGTAGGCGGATTCGCTGCTCGCTGTGGCAAAGGCCAGTGTCACTGGCTCCCTAATCAATCTCAGTAATAAAAATATATTCTTGCCGAGAAAAAGAAATCCAACAATAAATAAAACCACCCAGAGTAAAAATAACCCAAGGTAAAAAAGACCAATAAGTTTGCCATAATCATAAAGCAGACCTAACCCTTGCTCTGTAATGGCCGAAGCAATAGCAGCAAAGACCGCAATCGGTGCCAATGACATAACGTAATCAGTAATACGGAACATGACACGCGCTAAATCTTCAATCATAGTTACAAGAGGGCTTTTTTCCTGGCTTTTCCGGCAAATATATGACAGCGCCAAGCCAAAAAAGAGAGAAAAAATCAGGATCTGTAAGATCTCATTGTTCGCCATAGCCGCGGCAAAACTGCTAGGAAATATATGGCTAATAAAGTTTTTCAGAGAAAATCCACGGGTATTGAGGCCAATATCGATATTTGTCTGTTGAGGCATAGCGATATTCAACCCAATACCCGGCTGAAACAGGTTAACTATCAGCATACCAATACTAATCGAAACCAAGCCAGCGATAATAAACCATATGATCGCCCTGATGGTAATCCGCCCTACGGATGATGAACCACCGATTGACATTAACCCGGTAACAATCGTAGCAAATATGAGTGGGGCAATAATCATTTTTATCAGACGAAGGAATACATCAGTAATGATGTTGATATAGGAGGCAACTTCTTTTGTCTGACCAACATCAAGGTATTGATGAAGCCCCCAACCTGTTATCACTCCAAGCAGAATAGCAATAATGAGCTGCTGTATAAGTTTTTGCCTATTCATACTAACTCCTCATTTTCTGTAAACGCTAAAATCAGTTATTCTGTTTCCTGAATTTCACTCCAATAACTATTTAATTTCTTTAACTTTTAATGAAAAGCAAATGAGGGGTGAGACATGCAAGATACGCATTCATGTTGGAGATTGATATATCACTATAAATGATTATTTAATATTTTCTTTAAACACAAATTGAACAGGATTTTAATAAATTAAGCAGTGATTTTTAAAACAGTCAGATCGGGATATTGGTGCCAACCGTTTTACATTTTTTTTATACAAAAAATAGGTAAGAGCTACACATATAATATACGCCCTCAGATAACCATCATGGCATATGGTATTTTAGAATAACCACTTAGTCATAAAAAAGTGATTGAAACAGCGGAAAAAGTTAAAGAAAAAGTTCTTAAGTTAGTAACAAAGGTGATTATCCTATTTTAGTTTTTCATTTACGTATAAATCAGTTATTAGTTGTTATTCACATTTAATAAAAATCCATGAAAATGTATTAGGAGATTTGTCGAAAAAAATTGTTGTAATTATTTTGACATGATCACACTATAAAATAGTTTACTTAATTTACATCATCATGGATTTTAAGATTATTAATGGCGAGAGGGATTAACAAATTATTCGAATTATATTTTCTTGATACAAAATATACCGTATGTTATTTTTACATTCATAGACAAATATGATTGATAACAGTTTATAAATTTAACTATCGGGTAAGCTCCCATTTATCAAATTGTTCCTTAATCTCTTTAATGGAATTCAGTCTTATCTTGGGTATGGTCAGTTGTTCAAACATTGCAGCATAGCGTTTCCTGCTTTTTGGTGTAACAACAATAATATGACTGAGCATTTTCCATTTGATAGAGTCTTTACCTCCTTCTAAAGCACCATAACGATTACTTTGAAACAGAGTTCTATTTACGTAACGTAACAAACTTGATGGCATTGAGATATCTAATAAAATGATCCCCGTTGCTCTGGATAAGCGTTGTGGCAGGCATCTTGTATAATTCCCATCAATTATCCAACTTTCCTCTTTTATTGCCATATCATGCAGTGAGATAAATTCTTCTACGGTGCGTTCCTGCCAATTTGTATTTGGTAAATGGAAAAGTTGATCCAAATGAATGACTTGCAAATTACATTTTGTGGAGATTGCATTAGCAAGTGTAGACTTACCACTATTCGAAGGCCCCATAATACAGATTCTATTTCCTAAATCTGAAAGTTGCATAACATACTCCAGTATTGTTAATCGGGGGTGACAACCACGCTGACAGAGGAGGCATACTGTTTCCACTACTTATGGTGACGATGCCAAACGACGAGCAGCCTCAATAACAGAGGTTCTGCGTCTAGCGTGCTCTTGCCGATCATCAGAACCAGTTAGCATACGTGCCACTTGGGGGACAGCCGACCACCAGCCGGCCAATGCCAACACCAGAAAAATCAGATGGTCGGGTTCTAAGGTTCGTGTAACTGTGCCTTGAAGTTGACCATCGACTATGGCTTGGATTTTGTAACCATAATATTCACGTCGCTGCTTCTCATCCGGAACTTCGCCGTCGAAAATCAATCCTTCCCAACGCATTAGACGACTAAGTTCGGGATGCTCACAATGGTAGTCGTAAGCCCTGCCAGCGTATTCCCCAATATCTTCGGCGGCGAAAGACAGAATAGGTACTGCTTGCGCTACCTTAGCTAATTCTCTACGCAGCACGGCCGAGAACAGTGCTCGCTTGTCACCGAAATAATTATAAATACGTTCCTTATTCACTCCAGCTAACTTAGCAATTTTTTCGACCGTTGTACCATCAGGACCGAATCGGGCGAACTCTACCACTGCAGCTTCCAAAATCTTACGCTTTGTTCCTTCGATATCCCAAGCCATTGTGAACACTTTCTCATCTATCAGTTGTTATCGTCGCTAAAATAATACTATAATAAACTCCAACGCTCTAGTTGGAGTTTAAATTATGAAGCATACCATACTAATTTGTGGTTACGGTCCAGGAATCTCTCACGCAGTTGCGCAGCGTTTTGGTAAAGCTGGACATTCCGTTGCCCTTATCGCTCGTAATGCACAACGTTTGACCTCTGCAGTGGAGGAATTTGCCGCCGAGGGCATCCAAGCTTGGGCTTTTCCAGCTAACCTAAATGATATTGAGGAATTGAAACTAATTGTTACAGATGTACGTTCTGTATTGGGGCCAATCGGCATCCTGCACTGGAATGCTTTCCTTGGCATTGAAGGCAATCTACTGTCTACCTTACCTTCAGATCTGAGCAAAAGTTTCGAGATCCGTGTTACTAGCTATATTGCCGCCGTTCAGGAGTGCTTACCCGACCTAAAAGCACACAAAGGGTCCGTACTCACTACCAGCGGTATCATGGCTCTAAGTGATCCTACAATCGACATTTTTGCTACCGGATATGCTGCGCTTGCTATCAGCGTAGCTGCCCAACACAAAGCTACCAGAATCCTGACTCACACACTTGCACCATACGACATCTATGTGGGCGAAGTAATTGTCAATGGTTTTGTCAACAGAACACCGGGAGGGGCCGGCAAGAATAGTACAATCGAACCAGCAGATATCGCCGAACAGTTCTGGAAACTGTATACAACACGGCAAACTCATTCCATCATTTTCGGTGCAACGATACCAATATCGGAGACAGTAGCTCATGAGTAACCAAACACATAACATAGGGAAACTTAATGATACAGGAAGCAAATCAGCATCACTCGATCAAATCCACACCGCAAATCGTAGTGTTGTTATTTTACTAGCTACTATCGCCCTGTTCGTTCTGACACAGCTTTATCTGGCAATTCCTCTACTCACACATGTTGGTCAGGATTTCGGTTCAACAAATCCAGAGAGTATCACATTTGCTCTCGCGACAAGTTTTAGTCTGGCTTATGCCTGTGGTTTCCTCATTTGGGGACCGATATCAGATCAATATGGTCGCCGACCAGTGATGCTAGTGGGATTGATTATATTGTCGATCGCCACATTCGCATGTTCCTTCGCCCCATCATTATCATGGCTAGCAGGGCTGCGTATATTGCAAGGTCTGGCAGCATCCAGTTTTGCACCGATAGCATTAGCCTATCTTACCGAAGCAGTACCGATACGCTATCGTGCTACTGCTATTGGTACTATGTCCACATCATTCCTTATAGCGGGCATCTTCGGGCAGGTGTTAGCCGCTTGGATAGTGCTACAATGGAATTGGGGTTGGGTATTTATAGTGACTGGGGGATGTCTGGCAGTTGCTGTTCCGCTATTTGCAGCAATGGTCAAAGAGCCACCGCGTGCTGTTGTTGATGGACATCTGGGGCATCGCTTTGTGGCATTAGGCAAAATTATCATGCGCCCAGCAGTATTACTTCTATCGTGTGCTCATATCACGCTACTACTGTCATTTGTCGCCATGTACACAGCATTGGGTTCTCATTTGTGGATGCTGAACATTACTCCAGACAAGGTTATTTTACTACGCTTAATTGGGCTACCCGGTATGTTTGCAGCACTACTAGTTGGACCACTTTCTGCTCGATTTAGCATGCCGATTATCTCGATTATTGGTTACGTGACTGCAGCATCAGGTCTGGCACTAGAAGCAATGTTGTCGCAATCCCTGCTTAGCATCGCCGCTAGTAGCTTGATTTTCGTCACTGGTATAGCTCTTGCCGTCCCGGCAATGATCACTCAGTTTGGCTCTATAGCAGCATCCAATCGTGGCGCAGGCATGGCCTTAAATGGGTTCATTCTGTTCATCGGTGCTAGCATCGGCCCGCTTATTGCAACAGGGATACCTAGTTTTGTTACGTTATTAGTTGGAGCTGCGCTGATGCTTCTTTTAGCCGTCTTTTGCGTTACTGGTAGTGCGTTACTTACATCTTCCTTGAAGAAACCCTAGAACTCACTATCTTCAGCTTTAGCCATTCGATGCAAATCACTGCATTTTACTTGAACGCTGATGTCCAGCGTTCTTACTTGGCTAGCCATTATTCAGTAATTTTTCTGCATCCTATCATATTTTCCCCTGCTTTTAATTGACTAATGCTCATTATATACAGGATAACTTCCACTATTTCTCCCATTTATTTGTGCAACAATAGCAACCATCATGCATTAGAGTAATAATAATTCAGCCCGTACAACAGATTTACGTTCTGATGGAATATACGTAATCATGATTTCTCCATCGTCCTATCAATATTTTCAAGAAGGATTTCAATTATAATAACAAAAGGGAAAATCAATAAGATTAGTTTTTTATGACTGAACATAAAATTATTCCGGTTATGTATTAATATTTTATTGGAGATATCTTTAGACATTTCGAAAAAATGGAACACTTATATTTTTATCCTATTGAAAATAATGAATAACTTACCTCAGTAAATTACTGATTATTTTAAGGCATTAATATCCACTCCTAAATTAAAAATTTGAATAAATATAATTACTATGGCTTTTAACAATATCTATTTAAATATATTTTCAAAAATAGAAACATTTTTATATAAAAGTGATATAACAAAAAGAATTCATAAACAGGAGTGAATGATATGACTTTGAATTGGCTAATCGAACGCTGCAATACATTTAATAAAACTGAAGCAATTATTTTTAAGAATAACCGATATTTTTACTCAGAGTTATACTCTGATACTATTGAAGTTATAAATTACTTAAAAGAAATTGGTCTCCCTGAGGGAGCGATTGTATCTGTAGAAGGAGATTTTTCTCCAAAAACTTTTGCTATTATTCTGGCACTTGTTAATAACAATAATATTATCGTTCCAATTGGCGATATTCCAGAAATAAAACTCAGTGAATATTTGGATATTTCTCAAGTTGAAGTAAGAATTAAAGTTAGTAATAACGATTATGAACTAAATGATACTGGTCGTATTTCTGAACATGAATTATATAAAAAAATATATGATGTAAAACATTCTGGTTTAGTGCTTTTTAGTTCAGGCACTACTGGGCAACCAAAGGCATCTGTATTAGATTTCAATAAATTAATCGATAAGCATTTAGAAAAAAAAATTCCCAGAAGAATACTTTCATTTCTTTCTGTAGACCATATTGGTGGTATTAATACTCTATTACATACCATTAGTCATGGGGGAACATTAGTTATTCCTCTACTACGTACACCTGAAAGTGTATTCAATGCCATAGAAAAATGGGCTGTAGAAGTATTGCCCTCTACCCCTACCTTTTTAAATATGGTTCTTATATCAAGAGTTATTGAAAAAACAAATACATCAAGCCTTAAATTAATTACTTATGGTACTGAACCAATGCCTCCTGTTACCTTAAAAAGGATTAGCGAAAAATTACCAAACGTTAAGTTAAAGCAAACATATGGTCTATCTGAAGTAGGCATTTTACAGACTAAATCTAAAAATAATAATGAATTATGGATTAAACTTGGAAATAATGGATTTAAATACAAAGTCCTATCTAACATTCTGTGGATAAAATCAGACTATGCTATGTTAGGATATTTAAATGCTCAATCACCTTTTGATGAAGAGGGATACTTCAATACTGAAGACGTTGTTGAAGTTGATGGAGATTATGTAAAGATATTAGGAAGAAGATCAGAGATTATTAATGTTGGAGGTGAAAAAGTTTATCCAAATGAAGTAGAGAATATCCTTTTGCAAGCTAACAATATAGCTGATGCAACAGTAATAGGATTTCCAAACACAATCACAGGAATGGGAATTAAAGCTATTGTACATTTGAGTAAACCTGAAAATTATGATGATCTAAGATCTCGATTATATGTTCACTGCAAAAACTTTCTTGAAGAATTTAAAATTCCAATGACTTATGAGGTTTCAATAACACCCCACTATTCTAGTCGATTTAAAAAAATGCGTTCTTCACTAAAAATAAAGGAGCATAAGAATGCTACCACCTAAAACTGTAGTCATCAGCGGTGGCAGCAAAGGACTTGGAGCTACAATGGCATCAGCCTTTCTTAATAAAGGTTATCGTGTTGCTACTTTTAGCCGTCATTCAAATGAGTTTATAACTCAAAAACAATTGTCTGATGCTAATTTTTTCTATTGGGAATCTGTTGATGTTAATGATTTGAGTAAAATAAAATCATTTGTCAATAATGTAAAATCAAAATTTGTTCATATCGATATTTTGATAAATAATATTGCAAAACTCACTGAAGGGTTATTCATTTTTTCTTCAGACAATGAGATTATTTCTTTACTTAATACAAACATACTAGCACCCATAATACTGACAAGAGAATGTAGTAAGAGCATGCTGAAAAGGAATACAGGGGTTATTCTCAATGTTTCTTCTATAAATGCAATAAAGGGTCATAAAGGTGTATCATTATATTCAGCAACCAAAGCCGCTCTTGATGGTATGACTCGTAGCTTAGCGCGTGAATTTGGCCCTGCTAATATAAGAATTAACTCGCTAGTACCAGGTTTTTTTGATAGTGAGATGGTGTCTTACCTTTCTGAAAACAGACGTAAACAGATATTGAAAAGAACACCTATTGGTCGCTTATCAAAAATTGAAGAAATTAGTAAAGTAGCATTGTTTATTTGTTCAGATGAAGCTGCATTTATTACAGGTCAAAATATTGTTGTTGATGGAGGAATATCATGTTAAAAGAGTTAAATCCAGTTAAAGAAATAATAATAAAAGAAGTAAAATTTATTTTTAATCAAGCTAACATTAGAGATGATTATAATAATATTTTAATAGATGAGAGTTCAAATCTGATCGACGATTTAGCTTTTACATCACTTATGATTGCCCGTTTAATTATGGAGTTAAATGAAAGACTAAAAGTTGAACCGTTTGATAATGATTATTATTTTTCAGACATAAGAAATGTGCAAGATATTATTAATGCATATATAAATACTATAGAAAGCAATAATATCTAATTAAAATAATTAACTAAACCCACATCATTTATATTAAAAAGAGAAATAACCATGAATTCAAAATTTCTATGTCATTCAATTGATGATTATTTAGGTGATAGTAAAACACGTTTTTTTGGCATGGGATACCGACGGGTTGTATATAATATCAAGAATATTGATATACAATTTAATCATTCAGGAGATGACTGTCCAAAATTAATTTCACTCTTATCAGTCGAATATCCATTAGACTGGTCTAAGAAAAAAAATACGAACTTACCTCCACATCTCAGTAGTATTGATACACTAATCTTAAGTACTCAATTCTGTGAAATTTTCTTGAAACATAGTTTTCAGTTCGACTCCTTTAATTGTAAAAAAATGTGGTTGAAAAGTTTAAAGTTGAAATCAGGAACAACTCCACAAGAAGATCTTGATAATATTTCAGCCAAGATCACTTGGAACTCCACATCAAAATTACAATCAAATGATGTTACCATGATTTCCATTTTTGATTGTCAAATAGGAAAAATGGAAGCACGCTGTGAGATAGAACACCCTGTAGCAGAGATTATTTGTAAAAATGGCTTCTATACATCTCCAGCAGATATTCTTGAGCCTAGTAATTCACGTTATTATGGGGACATTTTTAAATTCCGTGGACAATCTCTCCAAAATATAAGTTACGATTGTGAAAACCACATAGCTTCAGCAAAAGTGAAATTAAATATTCCTGAATTTTATCATTCAGTAAATGGAATTGATGGTCACTACCAACCTTCCGCCACTTATGTTGACTGTTTTGTTGTTAATCTACAATTAGCTCAAGTATTAATGTATGAACTTGATCATATTAATAGAAAAGATAGTGAAACACTGTGGATGTTGAGAACCGAAATCGAAGCTCCAACACCTACTAGAGATTTCCAGTCCAATTATGATGCTACAACACGTATTACTTCTACTTATAAACTAAAAGTTAGAGGTGAATATTGGAGATATGTAGATATTGAAGGGAATTTTTCAGGAATAAAAATAAAGTGTTCACTAGGACATAAATTACCAACTTCTTCTAATATAGAATAGGAAATATGGTATGAAATTAGCTATCTCAGGAACTTATTCATCCGGTAAAACAAGAACAGTTATGGCGTTAGCTCACTTAACTGGTTATCCTCGTACCCTAGCAAAAACAATTCGTGAAATAATGCCTTATGCTGTTCCCGGAAAACGATTGGCACAATGTACTCCTGCTGAATTTCTACAATTAGCTATGAGAAGGCACACCAGTAGGGCGATACATGAAGCACTACTAAAAGATAATTTCGTCTCTGATGGTTCATCGTTACAAGAATGGATTTATGCTGCTGCCCGTGTTAAGTATGGGATGAATCCCAACCAAGAAGGACATCTGGATCCAGTTCCCAGATCAAGTCTTTCTCCAGAAATGAGATTTTTTGAACAGGTTACTAATCAGTATGGACATGCTTTCAAACAACATGTGAAAGGTACATTCGATGTATTCATCCATTTAAAGAACGAGCTTCCATTAAAAAAAGATGGTCATCGTCCAATGAATAAAAACTTTAGAGATTATTGTGACAGTATGTTATTAAAAACCCTAGATGAATTAGAAATACCCTATTATATTATTAGTGGAACAATAAAAGAACGTCTATTTAAAATAACAGAAATATTTAATCTGCCTCTTATTATGAGTATTGAGAAAGCTATTCAATTAGCTGATAAAGAATATTCTCTACAGGATTTTAGATTTGAAACGGAAAGAAACAGATCATCCGATATCTTCATACCTTTTTAGTTTACTATATAGGGAGAAAACCTGTTATTCATTTATAAAATAGGGTGAGACATTATTGTCTCATTCTCTCTATATATTTTTTATTATGTTTGATTGAAAAACATTTAATCACTAACCAAACACAACAACTCTATATGTTTACTATTCTTTAATTTATCAAAAATCTCTATTATAATTCCTTCACCATTCAATAAATCCCGTTTTTTCATATAAAATAATAATTTCTTGTACATATCTAGGAAATATACTGCATTTTGTTTTATAAAAGTATGCCATAGATAACTACTTCTTTCTATACAATTAGTATACAATCTACTTAGTTCATTATTATTTATAGCACTGAGTATTAAGACAGTAAATTCACTGTCAACATTTTTTATTTTTTCATCATTACAATTGGTTTCTTTGCTTATCAAAACCTCAATTTTTTTTGAAAAATCGTTTAAATTTTCTTGAGATGTTTTGTTTAAATATAATTTAATTATAGATAACAAGAGTATTTCTCGTAAAGTAACCAATTCTAATTGCTCTTTATAGTCCAAGCTTCGTGTATAGAACCCTCTATTATTACCTTTAATAACAAATTGTTCATGCAAAAGTCTATTCAGCGCCTCTCTAATTGGAGTAGAACTAACATTTAATTGATCAGTTAATTTAGAAACATATAGTTGTTCATTTGGTTTAAACTCATTATTAGTAATTTTGTTTTTAATTTGGAGATAAACACGATCAACATACGAAGTTTTTCTAATTCTCATTTCTTTCCCTTAAATTAACTCATTAACTTAAATCTATTTTATAGATGACAAAAGTTCAGAGACAAAACCAATGACTGTTCGTACTAATAATATACTAAGTAATATTAATTCGTAATAATTACAATAGTTTTTTCTCTGTTTTATAGCATCCTAAAAAATACCGGTATCGATACTAATTTTTGTGCTGCTGAAATGAAAAACTAATAGTCTAGATTAGACAGCATCAGAGTAAAAAATTGATCTTCCACGTTCAAAATTATCGTCCAATAGAAAAATAAATAATATTCCTAATCAACACCAAATTTTTGTCAAAAATGAAATCATTAAAATAAATTTAATATTATTACCAAATATATCTTTACGTTTACTTAATATTTATTAATTTAAGATCAAACGACTAATGTAACTAACTTAAATAATTAGTATATTTATCTTTTTACTGATTTTCGATTACAATAATATGGTTTAATTAAATAATTTTTCTTTAAAAAACATTCTGTATTACTACTCTATCTTCTGAAGATCTAATTATATTACTTATACTCCAATAACAAAATCTTGGGAAAGATATTTACATTCACAACAATCACAATATTATAAGGTTTTTTCGATAATATAATATACTCATTAAAAATTATGATGCAATATAATAATTTAAATATCAAGCTATCAAGCAGTCTATTTTAAATAAAATTAGCATAAAACTTCAAAATGATAAAAATTTTCCCATAACACAATATATTATAGTGACGAATTCAGTTTCAAAATTGAGCACTATTTTTTTATAAGATTTCTTATTCTTATTTCAACATTTTTTCAAAAAACTAGAGTAAAGTCATTCGATGAAGATATTAAACCTATTACTTAATATTGATAATTTTATTAATATAATGTCACAACTATAACAATTCTTCATGAAGTTGACGCACTGTATTTATATTCTCTGGTTTATCTGGCTATTACATTAACCAGAAAAACCAGAGAATTTGAAAAACACTAAACCTACCAAGAAAACCATAACTCCTTTTTTTAGATCATTGCAGATATAAAAGAAATTAAGAAACTCTATCTTTAGATAAAAAATTTAATTTGTTATTACAAAATACTCCCTCAGCCAATCATCATGTACTGCAAACTGAAAAAAACAAACAAAAATAGATAAGGATTATTTATTATCCAGGATAATACGCAAAAACTGATAATTATCACATAACTTCACAAAAAAACCTGTTTATAGCAATAACAAATTGTTAAATAAAGAGATTAAAATCAGGATATTTTGGTTTCTTTTAATCTGTCCAATAGAAAAATCTCTAAGTAAACGAATTTTCTGAAAATAGAGAGCATAAAATAACCATATAAAATTTGATAAAAAATATACTTTTTATGCAACAATTAATATCTTATTGTTTTTATACTAAAAAATAAAAAACGCTATAGCATTCCAGGCAAAAAAACAAGCTACCACTCAATATTCAAAAATGCGAGTGAGTTATTACTCTCTTGAAAGATAAAAATTATTCAGTAGGAAAAGTTTCTATAAGTAATATTTCCTAATAGAAAATAGATGATATGGCAATAGTAATGGCATGAAAGATTCAAATCTATTTACTTAACCAAAATTAATAAGATTTAACTCAAAAACGAAACATTTTATACCAAACTGT
>NZ_JBFPEZ010000025.1:0-86601 GCF_040838225.1 Xenorhabdus sp. SGI246 | reverse complement strand
GCTTGGCGATACCCCACCTGAAAACAACACACTAAAACTTAAACCCAAAACTAAACCAGTTCAACTCGATTTAAGTACAACCGACGAAGAAAATGGTGCGGGAGGCGAGACTTGAACTCGCACACCTTGCGGCGCCAGAACCTAAATCTGGTGCGTCTACCAATTTCGCCACTCCCGCAAAGATGGTGGCTACGACGGGAATCGAACCTGTGACCCCAGCATTATGAGTGCTGTGCTCTAACCAGCTGAGCTACGTAGCCATCTTTTTTCGCTTTGCCTTCATCGGCGGTGCGGGGCGCATTATGCGTATATCAGGCAGATGCGTCAACTGCTTTTTTAAAAAAATATGCATAATATCGCTTGTTTGTTTGGCTTGTAATCATATTGATGATAAAACCAACGAGGTTGCTGAAATTATCCTCCAAGAAGATGTTGCAACAGTACACCATTGAGCATCGCACGTTTCGTTAAGGCAAATGCACCAATTGCGGAACAGTGACTTAGTTCAGAAACAACGACGGGGAGATCTTCACGGAAGGCTTTTAACGACTGTGTGTTGATGCAGCTTTGAATTGCCGTAAGCAGAACTTGCTCAGCTTCCGTAATATCACCAGCAATAACTATTTTCTGGGGATTAAAGAAGTTAATGGCGATGGCAATGGCTTTACCAAGATTGTGTCCTACTTGCCTGATAACTTCGACTGCCAGAGGATCTCCCTGATTAGCTGCGAGGCATATGTCACGAATCGTGCAGCTATTTAAAGTTAATTTGCTTGGAAATCCCTGCCGTAGTTGGTGCTGTACTTTAGCTTTTATTGCTGAGTTAGATGCAATAGTTTCCAGACAACCAAAATTTCCGCAATGGCAACGTTCACCCAGTGGCTCGATTTGGATGTGACCTATTTCTCCCAGATTGCCGCGTTTATTGAGCAAGATATTATTATTGACGATAACTCCTGCTCCTGTACCACGGTGAACGCGTACCAGAAGTGAGTCTTCACAATGGCGGGTGGCCCCGAAATAGTGTTCTGCCAATGCGAGGCTGCGAATGTCATGTCCGGCAAAGCAGAAGATATTGAAGCGCTTCCGTAGGTTTTGCACCAATGGCCAATTGTCTACTTTTATGTGTGGCATGTAACGAACGATGCCGTTATCGGGATCTACCAAGCCGGGAAGAATGATTGAAATCGCGATCAATTCACGGATCCGCCGCTGATTTTTGGCAATGAAATTCTCAATGGCGGAGATAATCCGTTTTTCCATTTCCTGTTGTGTATTCTCCTGTACGGAGTAGCGCTCTTCGGCTAATTGTTTGGCGCTCATATCAAATAGTGCAATTGTCGCATCATGGCGTCCGAGCCGTATGCCAATAGTATGAAAGCGGTTGGTTTCTGTAACGATAGAAATAGCCCGGCGTCCGCCAGTAGAAGCTTGCTGATCAATTTCTTTTATCAGGCCGCGTTCTAATAACTGACGTGTAATTTTGGTGACACTGGCGGGCGCAAGCTGGCTTTCTTCTGCAATTTGAATACGGGATATTGGGCCATGTTGGTCTATCAGACGATAGACCACCGCACTATTGAGTTGTTTAACCAGGTCAATATTACCGATTTGCTTTTGTGCATTATGGTGACTCATCAGACTTTATGCTCACGATAGTTCAACTTCATTTCCATTAGTGATGTTTCCGTTAACTATGGTTTTGCAGATTTTGAAATTATGTGTAAATGCGGTCAGGTTTGCGACTTTGCCGACTTCAATCGTACCGAGGTGTTTATCAACGCCGATGGCTTTGGCTGGATAAAGAGTTGCCATCCGTAATGTTTCATCCAAAGCGATACCGACATGTTCAACACTATTCTTGACGCTCTCTATCATTGTGACTGAGGAGCCGCTTAGTGTGCCATGTTCATCGACACATAATCCATCACGATAATATATTGTTTTATTGGCAAAAGTGAATTGTTCCAGAGTATTTGTCGCTGAATCAAGACCGGCAGGGACGATAGCATCTGTCACAAGAACTAATTTTTCATTTTTCAATCTCTTGGCACTACGGATATTTGGCCATGATACATGCATGCCATCACAAATAATGCCGGCATAGACTTCAGATGTATCATAAATAGCGCTGATTAACCCAGGTTGGCGGCCGGAAATGGCAGGCATGGCATTATATAAGTGGGTAGAAAAAGTAATGCCATCACGGAACCCTCGCCGGGCTTCTTCATAAGTTGCATTGGAGTGACCAGCAGAAACAATAATACCCACTTCAGTTAATTGGTGAATGCACTGCTCTTCGACCATCTCAGGAGCAAGAGTAATCTTGGTGATCACATCAGCATTAATACACAGATAATTGATCATCTCAGATGTTGGCTTGCGTATGTAAGCTGAATTGTGAGTTCCTTTTTTTACCGGATTGATGTAAGGCCCTTCCAGATGTAATCCAAGTGCCTGATGAGGATTATTGGCTAAGTAGATACGCATCACTTCAATGGCTTTAATCATCAGTTCATCAGGGCTGGTGATAAGTGTAGGCAGAAAACTGGTACAACCATGACGCTGATTGGTTTCCTGCATGATACGCAGCGTCTCTTCCGTAATGTATTCCAGCCGTTCATTATATTGAACCCCCCCACAGCCATTGACTTGCAGATCAATAAATCCGGCAGAGAGATTTGTTCCGTGTAAATCGTGTTTTTCAATATGTTCCGGTAATTCATTTTCTGGACAGACTTGCTTAATCAAACCATCTGCAATAATGACAGCATGTCCGTCCAGTCTTTCGTGCCCAGTATAGATAATACAGTTAGTTAAAGCGTACATTCTGGTCTCCTAATCGCCTGAATAAGTACTAACTGGCGAACTCATTAAGAATTTCCGCCTCTAGCTGGTGAAAATATTTTACTGTTTTTACTCTTAACTCCATCGTTGCAGGTTCATCACAGACGATGATCGCTTTTGGGTGTATTTGTAAACAGCTTACTGTCCACATATGATTAACGTTGCCTTCAATTGCAGCTTGCAAGGCCAAGGCTTTTTGTGCCCCCGTTGCCAAAATCAAGATCTCCTCGGCATCCATTAATGTACCTACACCGATGGTTAAAGCATATTGGGGAACTAAGTCCACATTATTATCGAAAAAACGAGAGTTAGCTGTTCGCGTTTCCAGCGTTAACGTTTTAATCCGGGTACGTGAAGAAAGGGAGGATGCAGGTTCGTTAAAGGCGATATGGCCGTCATTACCTACGCCGCCCATAAACAGATGGATTTTTCCATACGACTTGATCTTATTTTCATAACGTAAGCACTCGGCATCAACATCTTTCGCATTGCCATTGAGTAAGTTTATGTTTTCTTTTTGGATATCGATGTGATTAAAGAAATTTTGATGCATGAAAGTGTGGTAACTCTGGGGGTGATTTGCAGGAATACCGACATATTCATCCATATTGAAAGTGACGACATGCTTGAAACTGACTTTTCCTGCCTGATATAGCGCGATGAGTTCTTTATAAGTCGCCAGTGGTGTACTGCCAGTGGGCAGGCCGAGTACAAAAGGACGCTCTGTTGTTGGATTAAATTCGTTGATTTTACTAACAATGTAGTGCGCAGACCATCGACCTACATCACTTGTATTTGTTAGGGGGATCAGCCTCATGATGACCTCTTTAAGCATTATTCATGGTTAAAAATGGAACCATACAAACAGTTGTCGAGGAAATCCGTCTATCATACCTGTTCTTTGCGATGGTTCTACTTGTCGAAAGTTGCAATGTTATTTTTTATAGTAAAATAAGTTTTTGATTAAGGCCATATTTTGATTAAAAAAATATCAATTGTGGTGATTTTTATCACATATCAGAAGGATTTAATTTGTGATAAAAAATAATTTTCTTCCCCATCATGATGTTTGGTTTGCCGGGAGCGGCATTAGCGATTTACCACTGCGCGCGTCCTGAAAACAGAGCAATGGTTGGCGGTATTATGATGGCAGGCGCATTTGCTGCATTCTTTACCGGGGTAACGGAGCCACTTGAATTCTCTTTCATGTTTGTTGCACCTGTACTTTATGTCCTGCATGCTATTATGACGGGGATTTCAGTCTATATTGCGGCAACTATGCACTGGATTGCCGGTTTTGGTTTCTCTGCTGGCTTTATTGACCTTTTGCTGTCTTCACGCAATCCGTTGGCCGTTCACTGGTACATGCTTATCCCACAAGGCTTAGTCTTTTTCTGTCTCTACTATGTGATATTTCGTTTCACGATCAAAAAATTCAACCTGATGACATTAGGTCGTGAATTGCCCTCCACCGGACAAACGGATGGTTATGATATCGATATGGCTGCAAAAACCATTGGCCCAGGTAATATTGAGGAAGAAGCGTATAAATACATTGCAGCAGTAGGCGGTTCAGGCAATTTAACGGGCATTGACTCCTGTATTACCCGTTTACGCTTATCAGTAAAAGACTCAGGTTTGATTAATGAACAGGCAGTCAAGCAGCTTGGTGCTTCCGGGATTATCCGTCTGAACAAAGAGAGTGTTCAGATTATTATTGGAACCCGCGCAGAATTGATCGCCAATGCCATGAAGAAAGTTATCACCAAAGGACCTATTGCGGCTGAAACGGAACACCAGGCACCAGAGCCTGACATTCAGGTAAAAAAAGATCGTAAGTCGCAAGAAAAAGCTATTTTAACCTTAATAGCTCCTGTAACAGGTGAATTAGTTAAATTAGAGGATGTCCCGGATGAAGCTTTTTCCAGTAAATTAGTGGGTGATGGGATTGCTATTAAACCGACCTCTGATACTGTTTTTTCACCGATTTCAGGTACAGTGGTGAAAATGTTCGATACTAATCACGCACTGTGTATTGAGGCAGATGACGGTGTTGAAGTGATTATCCACATGGGCATTGATACCGTTTCTTTACAAGGTAAGGGTTTTGAGCGTTTGGTCGAAGAAGGTGTGAAAGTGAAAGTAGGGGAGCCATTATTGAAATTGGATCTTGAATACCTGAACACTCATGCTAAGTCAATGATAAGTCAATGATAAGTCCGATTGTTATCAGTAATATTGATGACTATGTGGGGGTCAGTATCATGGCTGAACGTCATGTTATTGCTAAAGAATCGAATTTATTTCAGGTAATGAAATAGATTAATGTCTTTCTCTTTCCAAGCTAACGGTGATCGTTTCGACGATCACCGAATGATATAAAAATACCTCATTTGAATAGTTCTAATAATAAAGAACAATAAAACTAAATCATTTTATATATTTATCTAATTTATCATTGATGTTATTGTTTTATGTTTTTATATTTTCTCACGTTATATTAATGCAATATAATAATCATTATTTTATATAATGTTTTATATTATTTATTTTTTATTGATTAGCGCGTTATTAATAAGATATTTTTTATAAATTTAATCTTTCAGGGTTGAAATTGATTTGATTTAGGGTAATTTATTTCCGCCAATTGATGTTTGTCTTTATATTTAATAATACTTATTTCTATTGTTACTGTTATTGGGTTTTTATAAGTTAAGAGTGTAAGCAGAGCGCTTAATAAGAGAAGGTTATAATATTTATTTGTTGATTAGGTGGAAAAATGTCAGGGTGTTTTTCTGAAGAAAAAATGAAACAATATTTGAAGTGTTGGGATGATAATGGTTATATCATTATTGAATCTGCGGTGAGCAGGCAACAAATACGGGAAACAGTAAATGCTATATTTGATTTTTTAGAAATGGATCAGAGAAAAACCACCGATTTCTATGATGAAAATATTCGCTCACGTTCTGGAATAGATAAAATGGGACGTATTCCTTTTTATCATCACCAGACATTATGGGATAACCGTCAGAATGAAGTTATTTATTCAGTGTATAAGAAAATATTTGGTACTGCGGATCTATTAGTCAGTATTGACAGAGTCAATATGAATCCCCCGATTACAGAAAAATGGCAATATGAGGGGTTCATTCATTGGGACATTGATGTTTCAAAACGCCCCTTAGAAAGAAAAATACAAGGTTTGTTAAGCCTGACAGATGATAATGGTAATTCAGGTGGTTTCCAATGTGTGCCGGGTTTCCATAAAATTATTTATCAATGGTTATCGCAACAAACGGAAGGATATAACAGTCGTTTTCCTGATACCAGCGAAATGAAAATTGAATCAATCCCACTTAAAGCGGGGGATTATGTGATTTTCGATGGA
Source organism: Xenorhabdus sp. SGI246 (assembly GCF_040838225.1). Lineage (NCBI taxonomy): Bacteria > Pseudomonadati > Pseudomonadota > Gammaproteobacteria > Enterobacterales > Morganellaceae > Xenorhabdus > Xenorhabdus sp. SGI246. Next base: position 80,363 of record NZ_JBFPEZ010000025.1, on the reverse strand, counting down.
ACATTGCCACATGGAAATCAGCCAAATACTTCTGATAAACCCAGATTGGCACAATATTTCTGCTGTTTTCCACGAATAGATCTGACCGAGCAGCAATTTGCAGAACGAATTTCAGCTTACAAACAAGGGCGGCCGACAACTTCAATAACCGGAAAACCCTTTCCTATTAAAAAGACCAGTCAACAAGATACATCTGATATCCATCTGACCGCACTGGGTAAACGGTTATTGGGATATTAAGTTACAGGTGATGGACTTAGGCAGGTTTTAATGGAGAAAATGGATGGATAGTGTTGGAGATTCTGTTGAAATCTCAATTGTGCTTCCCAGATATCATGAAAACTACCTGATTATTGAGAAAACAATACACCGGATTAAAAGAATTCAGGAAGTATTGAATGTACAAATTATCATTGTGAATGATTCGGATAAAAACAATTTTCATGATAGTGATATAGCAAAAATAAAACAGAATTATCGTGATGTTATGGTCATTTCTAATGGTGGAAACTATGGGAAAGGATACAGCATTCGGCGAGGTGTTGATTTGGCAAAGGGAAAATATATCTTTTATACCGATATTGATTTTCCAATAAAAGAATCTGATTTTTTTAATGCCTATAACCAGATAAAATCTAATAATATTGATTTAGTGATAGGGGAGCGTTTTTCAAACAATAAATCAAAGGCTAATTTTTACCGAAAAATAACCAGTAAAATTTTTCTGAAAACAGTTAATCTCTTATTAAATTGTAAAATTTCAGACTCACAATGTCCATTCAAAATGATACAGTCTGATTTGGCAAAAGAAATTTTTTCCAAACAGAGAATTAAGGGTTATGCATTTGATGCGGAAATTATTTATCTCTCTAAGAGATTGTCTAAAAATTTACATCAACTCTCTGTGGTTTGGGAGGATACAAGAGAAAACTGGGGGTTAATAAAAACTTTATTAAATTATAGTGTAATGATTTATGCAGTTTTTTCTATTAAAGTTTATTGGCATATTAATGATCCAAAAATTGTGTAATTTATTTTGCATAAAATGATATTACATAATTCGACTAATTTTATGGAATTATATACCGATAGGTATGTGATTAAATTTATTTATTTTAATTTATTAAGGCATAGACATAATGAAATTTCCACAATGGCCTAATTTTTCTGAGCAATCATTAAAAGATATTCAACAGCCTCTATTATCTGGCAAGGTTAATTATTGGACAGGTGAAAGAGGAATGGAGTTTGAAAATAAATTTGCCAACTGGATTGGGGCAAAAATGGCAATATCTTGTAATTCTGGCACCTCAGCAGTGAATATTGCCGTAGGGGCTTTAAATATTGGCCCTGGTGATGAGGTTATCGTTCCTTCTTACACTTTCATTGCTACTTCTTTTGCTGTTTTACAATGTGGGGCTATTCCTGTGTTTTGTGATGCAACGGAAGAGCACACCATTGATCCCGGAAAAATAGAAGCGCTTATTACAGAGAAGACGAAAGCCATTATTGTTGTGCATCTTTATGGTGTTGTTTGCGATATGGAACCTATACTCGCTATTGCCCGTCAATACAATCTCAAAGTGATAGAAGACAGTGCTCAATGTTTGGGAGGTCAATATAAAGGTAAACCTGTCGGTACAATTGGTGATGTTGGTACATTTAGTTTCTGTCAGTCAAAACATTTTACCACTGGTGGGGAAGGCGGCATGGTTGTGACCAATAATGTTGAAATTGGTTGGGAGTGTCGTGCTTATCGTGATCATGGATTTGATGTAAGAAGAAAATTTGATTTGCTTGCTTTGGAAGAAGTGTCATGGCATGTGCACAATCGCATTGGTTATAATTATCGTATGACTGAAATTCAGTCGATCATCGGGATTAATGAACTGGAGCGGTTTGATAATTGGAATATGCGCAATCGTAAACAATACGCCAAAATCTATGATGCAAAATTCACAGGTATCGATTTAATTCACAGTTTGCCATTAAATAATGAAGAGAGATGCAACGCGTATTGGTTATATCCTATCGTTTTTGATCTTGCCAAATTGGATTGTACCGCTGAAGTTATTTTGAATGATCTGAAAAATATTGGTGTTCCGGCATTTAAAATTCAGTGGCCGGAAGCTTATGGCGAAAGAGTATTTAGAGAGTTACGGGGATTTGGCTCAGCCAATTTTCCTTTCCATTCAAAAGAGTACACATCGCCTGAATCAGTCAATTATTGTGATGTTGTGTGTGAGACAGCTCGCTCTTTATTACCCAGAACAATCAGTCTGTATTTGCATCCTAGCTGGAACGAGGAGCACATTATTTATTGTGCAGATCAGTTAATTGCGGTGTTGGAAAATCATCGCATTTGCTGATCTTACTTGGTGCTATTATTGAACGCTCTATGAGAAAAACGGCAAGCCATTTGTTATAGTGGCTTGCCAGTATCCTTCACGGTTTTTAACGGAAAGTTAACGATATTGTACATAATTCATTGTACATAAATCGTTTTTTAGCACTAACTTTGCCCTTTTCGTCCATTTTCCATTAACTAAGTGTTGTTTCTCGGTTCAGCTTAATAGATTATAAAGGGTTTATTGAAGCGCTTTTTGCATTGAGGAATAAAACGATGAGTGAGGCAGATGCTCGCCCGACAAACTTTATTCGTCAGATAATTGACGAAGATTTAGCAACTGGTAAACATACATCCGTACATACCCGTTTCCCACCTGAACCTAATGGCTATCTGCATATTGGACATGCGAAGTCGATCTGCCTGAATTTTGGCATCGCACAAGATTACCAGGGGCAATGCAACCTGCGTTTTGACGATACGAACCCGGTTAAAGAAGATATTGAATACGTTGAGTCGATTAAAAATGACGTCCAGTGGTTAGGGTTTCAGTGGAGTGGTGATATTCGCTACTCTTCTAACTATTTCGATAATCTGTATGAATACGCGCTTGAATTGATCAATAAAGGTCTGGCGTATGTCGATGAATTAAGCCCAGATGAGATCCGCGAATATCGTGGCACGCTAAAAGAGCCGGGTAAAAACAGCCCGTACCGCGATCGCAGTGTGGAAGAGAACCTTGCTCTGTTCGAAAAAATGCGTGCTGGTGAATTTGCTGAAGGTAAAGCCTGTCTGCGGGCAAAAATCGACATGGCTTCTCCATTCATTGTCATGCGCGATCCGGTTCTGTATCGCATTAAATTTGTAGAACATCACCAATCCGGTAATAAATGGTGCATCTATCCGATGTACGATTTCACCCATTGTATTTCTGATGCTCTGGAAGGGATCACTCATTCTATATGTACGTTAGAGTTTCAGGATAACCGTCGTTTGTATGACTGGGTATTGGATAACATCACAATTGATTGCCATCCACGCCAGTATGAGTTTTCTCGCCTTAATCTGGAATACACGGTGATGTCCAAGCGTAAACTGAACCTGCTGGTGACAGAAAACATTGTTGATGGTTGGGATGACCCACGTATGCCAACGATTTCCGGCTTGCGTCGTCGTGGCTATACTTCTGCTGCGATCCGTGAGTTCTGCCGTCGTATCGGGGTGACTAAACAGGATAACAACGTTGAAATGGCTGCGTTGGAATCTTGTATCCGTGATGATTTAAATGAAAATGCGCCGCGTGCTATGGCAGTTCTTGATCCGGTAAAACTGGTGATTGAAAACATGCCGGAAGGTGAAGTCATTCTGACAATGCTTAACCATCCAAATAAACCAGAAATGGGTAGTCGTGAAGTGCCTTTCAGCCGTGAAATTTATATTGATCGCGCAGACTTCCGTGAAGAAGCAAACCGTCAATATAAGCGTTTGGTACTTGGTAAAGAAGTTCGTTTGCGTAACGCCTATGTGATTAAAGCTGAACGTGTCGAAAAAGACGAAGAAGGTAATATCACTACTATTTACTGTCACTATGATGAGCAGACGCTGAATAAAGATCCGGCTGATGGTCGCAAAGTGAAGGGGGTTATTCACTGGGTAAGTGCTGCACATGCTGCCCCTGCGGAATTCTATCTGTATGACCGTCTGTTCAGTGTACCGAACCCAGGGGCGGAAGAGGATTTCCTGTCTACGATTAATTCAGAGTCATTAGTGGTACGTAAAGGTTTTGTTGAGCCGGGACTGGCAAAAGCACAGTCGGAAAAAACGTATCAGTTCGAGCGTGAAGGGTATTTCTGTGCTGACAGCAAACTCTCAAGTCCTGAACGTTTAGTATTTAACCGTACTGTAGGCTTGCGTGATACTTGGGCGAAAATCTCTAAAGAATAATATAAGTTGAATAGACGAAAAAAGCGTGATTATTATCGCGCTTTTTTTATGCTTAAAAGTCTCGTAATGAAAATTAACTCTTCCTGCCAAGATTAAAAATTGCCTTATAGTCACATTTTGTATAGGGTTATTTCGCATTGATGCTAGGTTGTACAAAACCGTTTTGTGATATCAAAAACAGCCTTCTGTTCTGGGCCAAAATAAAAAACTCGGACGAGGTCATTAATGAAAAGCATTAAATTACACACTTTAGCAGCAATTATCATGGCGGCTGGGTTCACGGCAGGTACTTATGCGGAAAATATTCATGCGGAAATGTCATCACAGCAGATAGTAGATTCACTTAGCCAGTTACACGTGAATTTTAGCATCGTAGACAACCAAGCCGGATCACATGGGACTGATTGTGCCATCTTAGGTGCAAACGGGGCTGCTTGTAATCGGGTTAATATCACATTGACCAATGGCGATCAGGCAATTGATTCTGCCGATTGGGCACTTTATTTTCATAGCATTCGCCAAATTCTGAACGTTGATCATGAGCAATATAAAATCACGCATATCACAGGTGATTTGCATAAATTAGAACCGACAGAAAAGTTCAGAGGGATCAAGGCCAAAGAAAAGATCTCACTGCCTATTATTAGTGAATACTGGCAGATTTACAGTACAGATTTTATGCCGCGTTGGTATGCCACTTCCGGTGATGCTATTCCTAAAGTATTGACTAATACTGATACTGAGGATCTGAGTGCGTTTTTATCTGATTTTAAAGGGGAGCAGTGGAAACGAACGACGGCGGATAACAATATCCTGATGACACCTGAAAGCCGTTTTGAGAAAAACAGCCAGATGTCATTAATGGATGGGGATAAACTGCGTGGGCAAATTATCCCGACGCCCAGAAAATTGTCCATTCATTCACAGGATGTCAATTTGTCTCATGGCGTGAAATTGGAACTGGGAGGGTTGAGTGACGCTTCAATTCGGGTCATTCGAGAGCGTTTTGCTGATTATAACATTCAGTTAACCGACAACGGTTATCGGGTTGCGTCTCAGATTAATGCTAACAAATTTACCGGTGATTGGCGGGTTAAAGGGGCTTATTCCCTGAATATCACGACTAAGGGAGCGCAAATTGTTGCTTTTGATGAATCCGGTGTATTTTATGGCCTGCAATCACTGTTTTCCCTTCTTCCGGCCAATGGTGTACCAAAAATAGCCACATTAACAGTAAAAGATGCACCCAGATTTGAATATCGGGGGATGTTTCTTGATGTCGGACGGAATTTCCATAGTAAAGAAACTGTCTTGCGTCTGCTCGATCAAATGGCGGCTTATAAACTGAATAAATTGCATTTCCATTTGAGTGATGATGAAGGCTGGCGTCTGGAAATTCCCGGTTTACCGGAATTAACAGAAATTGGCAGCAAACGTTGTCATGATTTAACTGAGACACAATGTTTGTTACCGCAATTAGGCTCAGGGCCAGCAAGTAATAATATGGGAAGTGGCTATTTTAGCCGTCAGGATTACATTGATATCTTGAAATATGCTAAGGCTCGTCAGATAGAGGTGATCCCAGAAATTGATATTCCGGCCCATGCCCGTGCAGCGGTAATGTCTATGGAAGCCCGTTATAAAAAGTTGGTGGCAGAAGGAAAGGTACAGGAAGCCAATGAGTACCGTTTGCTCGATCCGACGGATACCTCAAATACGACATCTGTACAGTTTTACGATCGCCATAGCTATCTGAACCCGTGCATGGATTCTTCCAAACGCTTTGTTGACAAAGTCATCAGTGAAATTGTTGCTATGCACAAAGAAGCCGGAACTTCATTGAAAACATGGCATTTTGGCGGTGATGAAGCGAAAAATATTCGTTTAGGGGCGGGTTATCAGGATAAAGATGGCCCAATTGAACCGGGTAAAGGGATTATAAATAAAAAAATCGAAGACAAACCATGGGCAAAATCTCAGGCTTGTCAAAAAATGATTGCGAAGGGCACTATCAAAGATGTTGATGAGCTGGCCAGTTACTTCGCGATTGAAGTGAGTAAGATTGTCAATGCTCATGGTATTGAGGCGATGCAGTCATGGCAGGATGGTCTGAAACATGCGAAATCTGCGAAAGACTTTGCTACTCAGTACGTTACGGTAAACTTTTGGGATACGCTCTATTGGGGAGGTTATGATTCCGTTAATGACTGGGCAAACAAGGGTTATCGTGTCGTTGTTTCCAGCCCTGATTATGTTTACCTGGATATGCCGTACGAAGTCAATCCGAAAGAGCGGGGCTATTATTGGGCATCCCGTTTTAATGATGAAGCCAAAATCTTCAGTTTTGCACCCAATAATATGCCACAAAATGCTGAAACTTCGATGGATATCAATGGCAACTATTTCAATACCACCAGTAATAAACGTTGGCCGGGGGCGTATGGCGTGTCAGGGCTATTATGGAGTGAAACGGTACGTACTGATCAGCAAATGGAATATATGATTTATCCGCGTTTGCTGCCGCTGGCGGAACGTGCGTGGCATCAGGCTGAATGGGAACAGAATTACCAACAGGGCAGAGAATATAAAGGCGGAGTCACACGGTATGTTGAAACCGATAAACTCAATAATGATTGGCGCCGTTTTGCCAATTTAATGGGGCAACGTGAAATGGCAAAACTGGATAAGGCGCATGTTGCATATCGATTACCAATACCGGGAGCAAGAATTGTGTCAGGGACATTGGAAGCAAACATTGCCTTGCCGGGGCTGACAATTCAGTATTCGTTGAATGGTGGCAAAACTTGGGAAATTTATGATGACAGACAAAGACCGCACGTTGAAGGTAATGTGAAAGTCCGTTCTGTTAGCACTGATGGTAAGCGTTTTAGTCGAATTGAAGAAGTATATCAAAAATAATCGCCTGTAAAAAAAGCAACCTGCCGATTAGCTTAAGCTAATCGGCAGCAGCTTCTTTTGACAAGAGCAGATATTGGAAGTGAGTAGTATGTATCACTTCTTATCGTGCCTTCTTATCATGCTTTCTCATCATGTAACGTACTATCTTTGCGGCAATCACCTGTAGTACAGTGACCATATAAATAGAGACTATGATTTGACAACTTGATTCCATGACGTGCAGCAATATCTTTCTGACGTTCTTCAATGGACTCATCGCTGAACTCAATCACTTTACCACAGTCGAGACAAATCAGATGGTCATGGTGATGTTGCTGAGTGAGTTCAAAAACCGATTTACCGCCTTCAAAATTGTGGCGAGTGACAATGCCGGCATCATCGAACTGGTTCAACACGCGATAGACAGTGGCGAGGCCAATCTCTTCACCGATATCAATCAGTTTCTTATAGAGATCTTCCGCACTGACATGATGGCATTCTGGGTCCTGTAACACTTCCAGAATTTTCAGGCGAGGAAGTGTTACTTTAAGTCCAGCATTTTTCAATGCTTTATTGTTGTCGGTCATGCGGATTCAGTCCTGTAACTTGAGTTTAGTGAACTTGTGATACTTGGGTATCGTGAGAGAATTTGATTTAGTTTCACGCTGTAGATTATAGGCATGGATATTGAAAATGAAAACCATGCCCACTTCGCTATCATGACACATAATTCAAGAATTATCCCGTGTAAAAGGTAATTGTTTACTTATACACACACGAGGGTCTTTTTTTATGCGCCGAGGATCTCTGACAGGCTCATTTCAGCCTTAATCTGCTGTATCCAAGCATCAACACGCTCTTCGGTCAATTCTGGTTGGCGATCTTCATCAATAGCAAGACCAATGAAGTGATTATCGTCAGCCATACCTTTAGATACTTCAAAGTGATACCCTTCCGTTGGCCAGTGCCCAACAATAATTGCACCACGAGGTTCGATAATATCGCGGATGGTGCCCATAGCATCACAGAAATATTCTGCATAATCTTCCTGATCACCACAACCAAACAGGGCAACTAACTTCCCTTCAAAATTGATCTCTTCCAGAGTTGGGAAGAAATCATCCCAGTCACATTGAGCTTCGCCGTAGTACCAGGTTGGAATGCCTAGCAGCAGGATATCGAAGGCTTCAAGATCTTCCTTGCTGCTTTTGGCAATATCGTGAACTCCCGCAACATCAGCACCGCCCAGTTTTTCTTGGATCATTTTGGCAATGTTCTCTGTGTTGCCAGTGTCGCTGCCGAAGAATATACCTATTATTGCCATAAAGTAGATTAACCTCTTGTTTTATTTAGTGTATGAAATCCATACACGTCACGCTGAAATCAGCAGGAAAAATAGCAGTTTTATTAAAATGAAAAACGTTATTTTGACCAAACATCAGTGACAAGTCTGTCAGATTTGTGTGGTGACGCCGCTTCATTCTGTTGAATTAAAGCCGTTAATTGGTAAGGCGATTCTCTGTTGCTAGTTGAGCCAGCAACATCTGTTCAATCAATTCACTGCGGCTGATATTGCGCTGTTTTGCCAGATGGTTGAGAGCACCAACAGCATCTTCATTGAGTTTTAGTTCCACCCGACGCAGTCCTTTGACTTTATCCCGGCGCAACTGGTTGCGTTTATTGATCCTAAGCTGTTCATCTCTGGACAGCGGATTTGTTTTAGGTCGCCCTGGCCTGCGTTCATCTGCGAACAAATCCAGTGTGGTGCGATCAGTTTGTTCTTTTGCCATAAATTCGATTGATAAAGGGCGTGTACCAATAATATAGCGGGCAATGATACCTTAGCTGGACGCGTGTCGCTACTGGTTGATGGGAGAGATTGTTGGTTGATTAGAGGGATTATCGGGTTCAGCTAAAATTCAGACATAATAATGTCGGAAAAGTGGTGTATAGCGTGATGTATAACAAGTACGGTGTGAAAAAGAAATAAAATGGAGAAAAAAGAGTCACGTTGGTCTGATTAAGGCAAATGCCTTAATCAGAAAGCGGTTGTAAGAGTTATGGAGTAAAGGCTTTTCGTATTAAATAAATAAGAGCATCAAGGCTTTCACGCCATTTAAAATCAGATCCCATGATTTGCCTTCCGATAGCACCGTCAACGGCGATCATTAACCAAGAAGCAGTCTGTTCAGCATTAAGTTTTTTATCAATTTCCCCATTCTCAATGCCCTTATTGAGTAGTCGCGTAAAACGCTCCCGGACTTTTTTCTCATTCTCGATAAATATCTTATTAATAGCAGGATTCCGGCTGGCCTCAGCGATAATTTCAATACTGAGGCGTGCATAGCCGGGTTCGTTATAGAGTTGTATCAGCTTTTCCAACAATTTTTCTATTGTGGCAATCACTGAATTTTCATCATGACAGGCAGCTAAAATTTTGTCATAGTCGTGGCTGTCTTCTTCTGCAATCGCTTCAATAATGGCACTCTTAGTTGGATAATAATGAAACAGGTTTCCGGGACTCATACCTGCTGCTTTGCAGATTTCTGCTGTTGATGTTGCATGAAATCCCTTCTCGATAAAACAGGAGATAGCCGCATCAATAATATGTTTACGTTTGGCTCGCTGTTTTTCGGTCTGTTTTTTCACCTTATATTCCTCCAAAGGCTAGATACAGAATCAAATTGATTCATCTATCAATGATAATTGAGATCGTCTTTTGTGACCGATGACAATTTTCTAAGATATGGAACGATATAGTTTTTAAAATCATCCACATAACTGTAAATAACGGGCACAAACAGCAAACTTAACAATGTTGAACTGAGTAACCCACCAATGACGGCAATCGCCATCGGCGCACGGAAACTGGTATCTGCGCCGCTGGTGACCACCAGAGGGATCATCCCGGCAATCATGGCAATTGTTGTCATGATAATTGGCCTGACACGCTCTCTTCCTGCCTGAATAATGGCGTCAGTTCGTGACATACCAGAGCGGGATTTTTCGAGAATAAACTCAACCAGTAAGATTGAGTTTTTGGTGACAATTCCCATTAGCATTAATATGCCGATAATAACGGGCATATCAATCGTGGCATTATAGATAAGTAAAGCGATAATGGCACCACCGATAGCAAATGGCAGGGCAATCAGAATCGTCATTGGTTGTAAGAAATCTTTGAACAGAATAATCAGAATAGCCAATACCATCAGGATACTAAGCATCATGGTGGTAGAGAAGCGTTCAAACATCTCATTCATGTATTCAATATCACCATATTGGATTCTTTTAACTTCTGGTGGCAATTTTTTCAATGTTGGTAATTGATTGATCTGTTCTAGTGCGGTGCCAATTGCGATACCATTCAGATCAGCCTCAATCACAGCTTTACGTTGTCTGGAAATGCGTTCTATCGTGTCAGGCCCTGAACCAAATGAGATATCAGCGACCGATTTTATCGGGACATTCACCCCAGACGTGCTGTTAACGTACATATTGCTTAGCACATTCAGATTATCCCTGTCTTCTTTGGATAATAAGACACGGATCGGAACCTGCCTGTCTGGTAAATTAAATTTAGAGACATTAGCGTTGATTTCACCGATGGTTGCGGTTTTGATCACTGCACCAATAGCATCTGTTGTTACTCCCGCTCTGGCAGCCTCAGCAATATTTGGAGTGATGATAATTTCCCGTTTGGGTAATGGTTGCAAAATTTGAATATTCTTTAATCCATTCAACTGCATCATTTCCTGACGCAACTGTCTTGTTGTCTGAGCCAGAATGTCTGGATAATCACTGGCTAAAACAATCGAAACATCCCGGTTTCCATCACTGCTGCCAAAGGTATAGCGAATATCCGGTGTTGCATCTAAGATAGGCGTCAGTGACTGTTCAAACTCTTTTTGTGACAATTTGCGATCATTGATGGGCACTAAATTGACGATAATAGTACTTTTGCTTTGATTAATATCGCCGGCTGTTCCTTCAACACCTGCAATAGAGAAAATATCTACAATCTCTGGACGGGATTTAAACTGTTTAATAATCTGCTGTAAAAGTTTATCGCTTTGTGCCACCTGTGTTCCGGGTGGTGCTTCAATATCTATTTTAGCGATACTGATATCGGATTTAGGTAAAAAACCAGAGGGTAATAGCTCAAGCAGACTTAGTGAACCCAACAAAAAAGCAACAGCTAAAGCTAAGGCTGTTTTGCGAAATTTTAGTGTCTTATCCAGAATGGCAACATATTTCTTGATCCATTTCGGTGTCTCGACCTTACCTGTTTCACTGTTTTGTTCAGACAATGCTTTTTCCGTTGATGTCTTTTTCGGTAATGCCTTTTTCGGTAATAGCAGATAAGCGGACATCAGAGGAGTCACCATTCTGGCAACCAGTAAGGATGATAAAACCGCCGCGGATACGGTAATACCGAAGGGGACAAAATATTTACCCACGAAACCGCCAACAAAGCTGACTGGCAGGAAAACAGCGACAATCGTAATAGTAATCGCGATGATTGCGAACCCAATGGCATTGGATGCCTTGATCGCTGCAATATAAGGTCTTTCTCCCCTTTCAATATATTTTTCTATGTTCTCTATTTCGACTATCGCATCATCAACTAAAATACCGATCACCAGCGTTAATGCTAATAATGTGATGCTATTTAATGTGTAGCCAAATAAATGCAGAATAACAAATGTGGGTAAAATAGATAATGGCAGTGCAATTGCTGCAATTAAAGTAGCACGCCAGCTTCTCAGAAAGAAAAACACCACAATGACTGTTAATATTGCACCTTCAATTAATGTCTGCATGGTGGCGTTATAACTGGCCACTGTGTATTTCACATTTGATGAAACAAGTTTAATATTAATATCAGGGTTCTCGTTTTTAATTCGCTCTAATGCTTTTGTGACTCCTTTTTCTACCACGGTATCACTTGAACCTTTAGTGCGGAACACAGCAAAACCAATAACAGGTTTACCATTCAGACGGGAAATAGACGTTGTTTCTGAATGGGAGTCTTTAACCGTGGCAATATCGCCCAAAGTGACCCAGTTATTATTCTCTAAAGGAAACGTTAATTTACGCAGATAATCTAATTGATTTTTGGCCCCTAAGATACGGATAGAATGACCTTGCTCTGCTATAACCATTCTCCCGCCAGGAATATTGACATTACTCTGGAGCAATAACTGGTTAATATCTGCAACACTGATCTTTAACGCAGCCAGTTTTACCGGATCGGGTTCAACCAATATTTCTCTGTTTGTCCCCCCTGAGCGGCTTATTTTTTGTACCCCTGGTACAGTTAATAGATGCTTACTTAATTTGTCATCAACAAACCAGGATAATTCGGTTAAAGTTTTATTCTTTGCCTGAACGGCATAATTCAGAATAGCCCCACCTTCTACATCAATACGGTTTATTAAAGGCTCATCTATATTTTGAGGTAATTCTGCCCGGATCTGGGTAATTTGCTCACGAATATCATTAACGGCGACATTAGGGTCAACTGTTAAATTAAATTCAATAACCGTAATAGAGACACCATCAGTAATGGTTGAGTTAATATGCCGAATTCCCGGTAAGCCAGAAACTGCCCGTTCGATAGGTTGAGTTACTGCATTTTCTAATTCAGAAGGTGAAGCCCCACTTTGTGAAGTAGTTACAGTCACAACCGGGAAATTAATCACAGGGTTGGCATTAATGGGTAACTCAGAAAAGGAAAATAACCCGGCGATAGTAAGAGCCAAGAAAATAACAATAGTGGGAATTGGCTTTCTGATGGCCCATTCTGATAATTGAAACTTCATCTTATTTTCCCTGTGATTTAATGGAAACAGTATCCATCTCTTGTAGGAATGGAGATGCAGAGATTACAACTTTATCGTTTGCTGATAATCCAGACTTTATTTCAACCCATTTACCAAAAATACGTCCTATATTGACCTGTTTTTTCTCTACCGCATTGTTTTTACCTACAACATAGACATCTGCTTTGTTTCCATCAGTGATACTCACCGCACTATAAGGAATGGCATTAATATTTTCTGGCTTAAGCTGAAAGAGAGCATAACCGAAATCGCCCAGTTTGATATTTGCGGGAGCATTATCAAGCGTGATCCTGATGAGTCCTATTTGGGTAATAGGATTAATCTTTGGTGATACATATCTTACCTTACCCGTTATTTTATCCCCTTCAGTAAGAGAAATGGTTGCAGATGAGCCCACCTGGATCTGTTTTAAGTCAGAAATATAGGCTTCAGCCGAAAATTCGTATTGGTTATTATCGATAAGCTTAAACAGATAATTACCATCAGTGGTCATACCAACTGTGGCAACACGTTCACTGATAATTCCTGCTTTGGGAGCCAGAATAGTTGTTTTGGCACGCTGGCTTTTTTCTTCTTGTAATTGTGCCTGTAATTGCCGGTATTCGGCTTTTGCCGCATTTAAGGCTGCTAATGCGGAATTAGCCTCCATTTTATATTTTTCAAATTCACTGGCAGTAATTACGCCGGTTTTGATCAGCGGTTTTGCCCGTTTCAGGTCGGATTGTGCCCGATCGTTCATGGCCTCATTCTGTTTTATCAGAGCCAAAGCATGTTCCAGATTCGCTTTGGCCTGCTTGACTTTTTCATCCTGAATGGGCGTTTCCAGTGTAGCCAGAACATCACCTTGTTTGACGTAATCGCCTTCTTCGACCAGGACATCAGTAATGATATGCTGAGTCAGTGATGGGCTTATGATAATTTCATTTCTTGCTACAATAGATCCTAATATATTAATTGAAGGAGCAAAGGGAACTGCCTGCATCGTTGTTGCTGAGACACGCATCTGTTCTTGGGATGCTTGGGCATTTGTGAAAACGAGCACAGAAAAACAAAAGCCAAGAAGAGATAACAAATTTCTTGCCATTTATCGTCCTTACTAATGACTGATGATGATCGCTTAAATTAGCGCCTATATTTTAGATAGATTAGTCTATCTAAATTTTGCGTGCAACATGTTTTCATCATGTTTTGTGTTAACTATATTTTATCCAGAATCCATTCCCAGATAATTTATAACAGGAAATCAGCCACTATGGTGATATTTTTGTCGATACTCTTTTGGTGTCAGACCATTACGGCGTTTAAATAACTCTCTGAAATAACGGGTATCTTCATAACCCACTTCATGACTGATTTCTTCAATGGTTTTTTGTGATTTTTCTAGCCAATGTTTGGCCTGTGACAGACGTATCTGTTGGATATACTGGATCGGTGTCTGTCCTGTGGCAACTTTGAATCTGCGTTTCATTTGCCGTTCACAAAGATGAATTTTATTTGCCAAATCAGCGACCGATAAAATTTCAGAGGGGGAAGAGTGCATCCAATCTTGCAGCTTGTGAATGAGCGGATCTGAATGTTGACGATAAGGGACAAAACTGACTGAATCCTGGTTCTCACTTTCTCCAAACAGGAAATGAGCACAACGTTCTCTGGCATATTGTCCATAAATCAGCTCCACAATATTCATCATGCAACGGGCATCTTCATAAGCACTGGAAATACAGAACCGATTATTGTCGCACGTGATTTTTTTGTTGGTATACAGAGGAATATGGGGAAATAGCGCTTTGAATTCAGCAGCGAAATGAGGATGAATAGTCGCACTTGTTTTCAGTAAGCCTGAGCTGGCCAACATGAAAGTGCCGGAACAGATGGAAACAACAGGAATGTGCTTTTCACCCATGGCTTTCAGCCAATCGATTATTTCCTGTGAGCAGTGATGGGGTTGCCATTCAGGAAAACCCAGTGAGCCGATCAGAATAAGGTCAGGTGGTGAACCGTGATAAAGGCTGCCCTGAAAAGTTGAGGCAGTTCCAATCAACAGATCACGGGGTTCATCCATTCCCTTTTGCGTAGGATAAACAATACGAACATTAGGAATAGGGCCGCCAATAGCATTAGCGGCAATAGTCAGTATTTCAATCGGCATAGCAACCGATGTGACTGAAGTATGTGAAAATATCAGCGCTGTGATAGAGAATTTTTTCATAGCCATATTCTCTTCCTTAAGAACATCTTACAATGTTGTGTTAATTTCGTTATTAAGATGAGATAAGCCTCCTGTCTTCAATGACTTTTTCAGAATGATAGTCAGCGAGTTTGCTGATTCCAAAGTTGTGCATAGAGCCCACTTTGTTGTAACAGATCATCATGTGAGCCTGATTCGATTATTTGCCCTTGATCTAAAACGAAAATTTTATCTGCGTGGCGAATAGTGTTCAGTCGGTGAGCAATACTAATAATTGTCCGATCCCGGCGGATCTCAGGCATATTGCTCATAATGGCAGCTTCGGATTCATAATCCAGTGCGGAAGTTGCTTCATCCAGGATTAGGATCTTGGGTTCATTCAATAATGCTCTTGCCAAAGCGATACGTTGCCGTTGGCCACCAGACAGATGACTGCCTTTTTCACCGACCGGATGGGCGAATTTATGGGGAAACTGATTGATAAAATTGAGAGCTCCAGCCAGAGTTGCTGCTTGATAGAGTTCTTCATCACTGGCATTGGGTTTACACAGACGGATATTGTCGGCAATGCTACCAGAAAACAGAATACTTTCTTGTAATACCACGCTCATATTACGTCGCAGCGATACCGGATCGGCAATGGCCAAATCCATGCCATCCACTAAGACTTGGCCATGTTGTGGTATATACAAACGTTGCAGCAATCGGGTCAGGGTGCTTTTGCCTGATCCGGATGGCCCTGTGATACCGATAAATTCTCCTGCCTTGATCGACAGTGACAGATTTACCAACACTTCCGGTGTATCTTCATGATAACGAAAACGGATATTTTTGAATTCAATCTGACCAGCCAGCTCAGGAGAAGACACTAATCCTTGTTTACTGTTCTCCATGGGTTCATCCAGAATATCACCGACACGTCTTAGAGCGATCAGAGTATGCTGGAAATCCTGCCATACTTGTGCCAATCGCAGGATCGGTTGTGTGACATGCCCTGCCAGCATATTGAAAGCAATCAGTTCTCCGGGTGATAGCTCTCCTGCAAGTACGCTTTTTACTCCCCACCATAGCAATAGTGCTGCGACAATTTTTTGGATCAAAGTGATCCCCTGTCCTGCGGCAAGCCCACTTTTCTGGGCTGCAAAACGCTGGATTAACTGCCGGCTCAACACTTTTTGCCATTGGTGCAGAAAACGTTTTTCCGTCGCTGTAGTTTTGATCGTTTCAATACCCGTCACGGCTTCCGTTAAGAAACTGGTAGCATTGGCATCAGCTTCGTATTCCGCTTCTACTTTATGCCGGATGATTGGCCCTACGGTGATCCAGAGCAGGAAATAGAGTATCAGCGAGCCGATCACTATCCATGACAGCAGGCTGGAGTAATGGAACATGACACCAAGGAAGAGGATGATAAAGATCAGATCGAGCAATAACATCAGGGTAGAACCCGTCAGAAACTGGCGAATTTGCGCCATTTCTCTGACACGGGCGATGATTTGCCCTGTTTGACGTTGTTTGAAATAGGGCAGGGGTAAACCCACCAGATGGCGGTAAAGTCTGCCGGAGAGTTCTGCGTTGATTTGGCTTGCCATATGCCCAAACACAGTGTTGCGTAAAAAACCATACAAAGGTTCTGCAATGGCGAGTGCCAGCATTGCCAAACCGAGAACATGCAAACTGGAAAGACTGCGTCCCACCAATACCTTGTCGATAATGTTTTCAAACAACAGCGGTGATGCCAATGCTAAAAGTTGCAGCACAATGGCCAGCAGGAAAATATCCCGTAACTGTTTTTTCTGTCTGAAAATGGAGGGATAAAACCAGCTTAAGCCAAATTTAACCTGCTTTTTAGTCAGATTTTTTTCAGCAACAAGCAAGATCTTATATTGGTCCTGCAAATCCTGAGTTTTTTGTTTTCCCGTAATAGGATTGAGAACGGTAAATTGACCCGCGTTGGCATCTAACAATACCCACCAGCACTGTTCCAGTTCAATCAGTGCTGGCAGAGGTAAAGTTGCCGCCGTCTCTGATGTCAGCAAATCAAATTTACTGTGTAGCCCGATAGCATCAGCAGCTTCCCGTAGTTGCCAGTCTGTCAGTTGCAGGGAATCTAACCCCAGTGCATGGTGCAATTGCCTGGCATCAGCAACTTTGTGGTATTGTTTTCCCAAATAAGCGACACATTCCAGTGCACGATTATTGGCATGATTTTCCGTATCGGTGCTATTGTCATTAGGACTTGTAAAGGAAAAAATCTCTGCCATATTATTTTTCCCTCAGCGCTTCAGACTGATATTCCCGAATCGGACTGAGCAGGTAATCAATCACTCGCCGTTGATCAGTCTTGATGTCTGCAACAATCGACATTCCTGCCGTAAGCTCGACGGGCTTGCTATCAACCATAATATTGTTTTGCTTAAGGCTGATTTGGGCCGGAAAAACCAATCCCAATCGTTCATCAATAGTGGAATCACGGGAAATACTCAGTAATTTTCCTTCAATAGTGCCATAGCGTGTATAAGGGAAAGCATCGACTTTCACTGTCACCGCCTGACCGGGACGGACAAAGCCGATATCTTTATTCAGGATCTGGATTTCGGCGAGTTGTACATGGTCATCTGGAACGATCACCATAAGATTTTGCGCGGGTTGCAGTACTGCTCCAAACGTATGAACACTTAATTGTTGAACAGTACCCGTAACAGGAGAACGTACAACAGAAAGTTCTTCCCGCTCCTTCATTTTTGATAGCTCTTGTTTCAGAACAGCCAGTTGTATTTCGGCCTGCTTTCTTTTTTCAAACCAGTCCCGTTCTTTTTGTGCTTTGAGACTTTTCAGGCGCTCTTCAAAGCTCTTGTATTGAGCCATCAGGACATTAAGTTCCGATCTTTGTTGAGTGAGCAACCGTTCTGTTTCCAGTAATTCCTTTTCCTGTTCCAGATATTCCATTCGGCTTATAACTTGCTGCTGACTCAGTGTCTTCCTTGCTTGTAAGCGCTGACTAATATTCTGGCGCAGATTAGTCAGCGCCTTCATATCACTCTCTTTGGCTTTTTGGGAAGAGAGATTGACATCCATTTCAGCATAGGTATTGGTAATAATAGTGTCGAATTCCTGCTTCTCATGAGAGTAATGTGCCAGGATTTTCTGCTGTACAGATATCGGCTGCTGCTGGAAAAGAGGCAAAGATTTAGGGTCATGCTTGTCCAGCAATGCCTGATAACGGATCTTCTCTTCAGTAAAATATTCGCGCTGCTCAAGCAGACGTGCAATATCCTGATTCACACCGAGAGTATTTAATGTCAGTAGCTCTGCTCCCTTTTCAACATGTTGCCCGTTGGTAACATGAATCGCGATCAGGCGGCTCTGTTCATAAGCCTGGATCATTTGCGAACGACCAGAAACAATCAGGCGCCCGGTTGCTGTTGCTTGTACATCTAATTTTCCCAGATATGCCCACAGGAGAGCTGCCAGTACACCAATACTGAGTATAATCGCCGTATAACGAGCAAACGGAGAAGGTGGACGTTGTGACAACGCCAAATGGGTTGGCAGAAAATCATAATGTATTGAAGGAGCACGCAGGTGTTTTAGCCCCTTACGCAAGATGGCCTTAAACATGAGAGGTTCCCTCCTGTTTCAGTTCCTGTTGTAGTTCTTGTTGTAGCTGCCAGAGTTTTCGATAGTGTTTGCCATGCTGCAAAAGTTGCTCATGACTTCCTTGTTCGGTGATCTGGCCTTGATGCAGCACGATTATCCGGCTGCACTGACGTACAGTGGACAATCGGTGTGCAATGGTGATGACGGTTCTACCTTGTGCAATATTTGCCATATTAGATTGAATGATGGCCTGTGACTCATCATCCAATGCGCTGGTAGCTTCATCGAGGATCAAAATTTTGGGATCAGAGAGCAGGGTTCTGGCAATCGCCAGACGTTGTCTCTGTCCGCCTGACAAAGATTGCCCCCCTTCTGCAATAACGGTGTCATACCCTAGGGGGAGTTTGAGAATAAAATCGTGAGCACCGGCCAGTTTTGCAGCTTCAATTACAGTGGACAATGAAGCATCCGGCCGTGATTGCGCAATATTTTCCTGTACGGTTTTATTGAACAGAAAGTTTTCTTGCAGCACGATACCTATTTGCTGCCTTAATGATGCAATATCAATCTGTTGCAGCGGGATACCATCTAAGGTGATTTTTCCATATTCCGGGGTATAGAGACGCAAGAGCAAGCGGGCAAGGGTACTTTTTCCTGAACCGGATGTACCAACAACGCCGAGCGTTTCTCCTGCCTTGATATTCAGCGTGAATTGGTTAATCGTAGGAGGAAGATCAGGTTGGTAACGGAAAACGACATCGGAGAATGAAATTGCGCCGGTTAATGTCACCTGCTCCTTACCTGATTGTTGTTCGGTCGGTAAATTCAGCATATCCCCTAATTTATCGATAGCAATGCGCGAGCGGATAAACTGTCCCCAGAGTTGCACCAGTTTGGTCAATGGTTGTTCGGTATGATTGACCATCATATTAAAAGCGATCAATTGACCGATAGTCATGTGCAGGGAAAGAACTTCTGATGCACCAAGCCAGATAATAATTGCGCTGGTTACTTTTTGTAGCAGCATCACCAGATGGCTGGAACGGTTGTCCCATTGCTGAACTTCATAACTGGTACTGACCATATTTTCGGTTTGGCTATCCCAGCGGTGTGTAAAACGTGGTTCAGCGGCAAGGCTTTTCAGCGTCTCGGCTCCTGCAACGGTTTCAGTCAGAAAAGAAGTATTGAGTGCAGCATGAGTGAATTGTTTCTCTACTGCCTTTTCGATTTTGGGCGTGATCCACCAGGCAAGTAAGGCATAGAACGGTATAGTGAGCAGAAAGATCAGGGTTAATGTCCCGGAAATCAGGCTCATAACGTAAATAAAAACGAACATGAACAGGACATCAATACATAATGTAAACATCGAACCTGTCAAAAATTCCCGGATAGTTTCCAATTCCCGTACTCGCGTGACAATTGCTCCCACCTGGCGGGTTTTGAAAAACAGTAAAGGCAGACCAAATAGATGCTTGACCAGTTTCAGCCCCAGTTTGATATCAATTCGATTAGCCGTGTGAGCATATTGGTATTCGCGTAACCCCCTCAGGACAACTTCAATCAGTCCGGCGACCACCAAACCAAATATCAAAACATCCAATGTAGAAAGTGCCTGATGTACTAATACCTTATCCATGACAACCTGAAGGAATAAAGGAGAAATCAGGGCTAAGATTTGCAAGACGAAAGAAAACAACAATATCTCAGACAGATTTTTCTTCTGTCTGACAAATTCTGGGATGAACCATTGAATATTAAATTGGCTACTGTTTTGTTTTATTTTTATCCAGCGGCCACTCCATGAATTGATAAGGTCTGCTTTATCTAATATTTCTGGTTTTTCTTGATGGGGTTTTTGAATTAACACACGATGTTCATCTGATTTTGCCAGAATAAAAGGGTTTCCATCATTATCGAATAGAATAGCGGGTAAAGATAATGTATTAATTTTCTTATTTATTGAACGCTTATTCTTAATAGATATATGGTGTTTTTTCTTTAATTTATTTAAAGAAATATGATAATTATCATTATTATTGCTTATATTTTTATCAGATATAATCGAGTGTTCGCCATTAGATATCATTATTATTAATTTAATTAATGATAATGTTGTTTTTTCTATTTCATTCATGCATGGAGATCTATTTGTAATGAAAGCCAAAACTCAAATTAAATAAGCAACAAGAGGGAGAATATGGTATCTCTCGATAAAAAAATCTTAATGAATTTAATAATGAATATTATCTGCTATTAATGGGGATATTAACGTAGGTAATTAGGACAAAATATGGTGGTTAAAAAGACATTTTAATATTTATATATTGATTTTAAAAAGTAAATAGATATATTTTCGATCAAAATCATCAATAGATTACTTAGTTTTCTTCTCGCTTGTTTCACTTGTCATTTTGCAATTTATGTTGAAGTGTATGTATGTTTTCAACCTTCAACACTCATTAATTAACTCATGTTGTAACGGTGTTTTTGGTGCTACTTAACCTATTAGGTGGCATGTAATAAAGGGATTTAATGATAAAATTATCCTAATCAAGATAAGGTTCATTTATCATTTATTCCCTTTTAATTTAATATGTTTTTAACATTGGATTAATATTTATTTAATGGATAATGATATGTCTGAAAAATTCGTTCAAACAATTTCAAGCGTTAATTACAATAAAGGTGTGTTTTCTCTTTATTTTGTTGGTCAAGATCCTCATCAAATGGCAAATGGAGTACTGGCGGAAAACGATAAAGAATTGGCGTTAAAACAAGTTATTCATATGCCGGTATCAGGTTTTATGTATATGGTTTCTATGGTGAAAAGTATGCTCGAAGATCCACGTATGGAAGCTGAAATCAATAAGCTGATTGCTGCTGGATTTTTGCCGATGCCAGAGATGAACGAAAATGCAGCACCTGTTGAAGCTGAACAATCTGTAAAACCGGCGGCACGTAACACGAAAAAATCAAAATAAAATCAGTAAAATCCTACCAGATAGTTGCTCGATTATGATGATCACACATCAACCAGCAACACTGAGTCAGACTGAAATACAAGCATTAATTGGTGGGGTGATGTTACTGTGTCAGCATTCTCCCCTGCATCGACGCTATTTAGTTGCAGAATGGCAACAACGTATTTTACCGTCATTTCAGCTCAATCAGTTTTGCTATTACGAAGATGAATACCAACGCCCAGTTGCTTTTTGTAATTGGGCTTTTTTGTCTGACAGCAGTCGGGATGCAATCCTTTCCGGTGAACGGGAAATCATGCATGAAGACTGGCGTTCTGGTCAGCATATCTTTTTTCCAGAAATGATAGCGCCTTTCGGACATGCGCGTGACATTGCCTGCGATCTGCGCCGCCGTGTTTTTGCAGCGTGGAAAGGGCAGAAAGCCTGTACTGTCCGGGGCATTCTGGATATTAAAAATGACCGCTGTATCCGTCGGGTGCAGTGGTTTACTGTTTAGTTTTTTTTGCCCAACACCAGGAATATTTATGGGGAAATCATCTAATCGAAGTACTGAATACTTCTTTACCGGTAAATACGAAGATGATAATGACGGCAACACAATACACGCCATCGGCGTTGGTGGCGTCATCAATGCGTACGGTGGTAATGATTACATTGTCGTCGGATCAATTGGAGCCACAGTCAATACTACATGGGGACATGATACTATTGTCGGCGGCGCGGGTTACCTGAATATCAATGACACAAGTGGCTCCCTGACCGTAAAAGGCGGTGCGGGATACGCTACTATTAATAAAACACATAACGGAACGGTGGAATTTGCCGGGGCTGCCGGTGGATTGCAAATTAATCACACAGGCGACAAAGGTGCTATCAATTACTCTGGTATATCTGGATACAATGGCATCACCCGTAAAGGTGTACAGGGAGATATCCAGTTTAAGGGTGCTGGTGGTTATAACAACCTGTACTCCGATGTTGAACAGGGGAATATCCATTTCACTGGGGCAGGCGGTTATAACAAGATTGTTCGTAAAGGCGCTGACAATGATTTCAGCGGTGAAGGGATAGAATACGCTGATGCCGGAGAGATCGTCCTGAAAAATGCCACCATGAATGGTTCATGGATTGGCAGCGATCATCAGGTATCAGGCCTGAAATCAACACGAGAGCCGAATACGTATCTGTTTGCTTTTGCAGATGGTACTTATACTAAAATCAATAAAGTTCAGCTTCGTAATGATCCGGCAACGGGAAAACTGATATATCACTCAACCTCTTGGTATAAAGAAGGAAATCACCTTAAAGGGCTTGAGAAGCAAGATATTTCTGCTCAAGGTGGATTTGTGGATGTCAATCTTGACGGCGCATATACCTTGTCAAATCTGGTTGTTGAACGTCAGCAACTTATCACAATTCAGGCAGTACAGCAGAATCTGACTGAAAACGCATGGGTGACTTACGGTAATGGTATCCAGGTTAATGCGGCTGATATTGTTTTGTCAGATGCCAGAATGGGTGGGTATGCAATTTATCAGGATGGCACAACTGTCGATGTAAACGCGGTTAAATCTAACCGGATGCCAAACACCTATGTGTATGCCAAAAAACTGGGCATATACACCAAAATTGTGGTAGTTGAGTTAAGGAATAATCCCGAAACCGGAATACTGCAATATATCGCTCGCCCTTGGTATAAGGAAGGTGATCACACTGCCAATTTGGCAAACAAAATCATTTCTGCGGATAATGGTTATCACAGTATGGGCACCGGAGGTTATTCACTGAGTGATCTCCATTATAGCGCCAGAGTGGTACACACAGTGAGTGATCGTGTTGCCAGGACACACGAATATAGCGAGCAGTCGTTATTTCCGGCCACCGAACGACGTGAAAGTTCGGGAGATGTTCGTTATGAAGGTGCTGGTGGCGGCAACGTTATCAAATCTAACGTGACAAGAGGTAATGTCTACTTTGATGGTGCCGGTATTGCCAATTTTATTGAACATACTTCCGAATTCGGTAATACAGAATTTAAGGGTGCCGGTGGTGCCAACGTCATCATCAAAAAAGGCCAGGAAGGAAATTTGAGCTTTAATGGTGCCGGTATTGCCAACGTACTTCTTCATCAGGGGAAGCGTGGGGATATGGAAGTCAATGCTGGCGGAGCGGCAAACGTACTGGTTCGCGTTGGTGATGGCCGCTATCTTGCTCATCTTTTGGCGGTTGGCAATATTTCTATCCACAAAGGTAATGGCAATAGCCGCGTTTCAATGGGAGGGGGTTTTAATACTCATACTCAAATTGGTCATGGGGATGCGGTCTGGTCTGGTGTGGGTGGTGCCAATGTCCTGACTAAAATGGGGCAGGGCCATGTTTCTTCTGTTCTGGCCGGGGGAGCTAATATCCTGACCAAGATAGGGGAAGGTGATCTTGAATCTGGCTCGTTCGGCGGTGCCAACATTATTACCCATATCAGCAGTGATAGTGATACTTCTAATCTACTTTCTTCTGATACAAAAGCAGTCGCACTGGGCGGTGCCAATATTCTGACCAAAAAGGGCAAGGGCAACCTCTTGGCTGTTATGGGAGGTGGTACTAACGTCCTGACTCATGTTGGTGATGGAACAACTTCCGGCATCATGTTAGGTGGTGCCAATATTCTGACCAAAGTTGGCAATGGCGATACTACCGGCATCATGTTGGGGTTGGGTAACGTCTTGACCCATGTTGGCGATGGACAAACATTGGGTGTGATGGCGGCGGCGGGTAACATCTTCACTAAAGTGGGAGAGGGTGAAACCATTGCCTCCATGCTGGCAGTCGGCAATATCTTTACCCATGTCGGAGAAGGGAATGCGTTCGCAATGATGGCGGGCGGAGGCAATATCTTTACCAAAGTGGGTAATGGTAATGCGCTGGCGTTAATGTTGGCATTTGGCAACGTATTTACTCACATTGGGGATGGCACCAGCGTTGCTTTGATGATCGCCAAGGGCAACATTGCGACGAAAGCCGGTAATGGTGACGCACTGGCTGCGATGATCGGCAAAGCCAATATCTTTACTCAGATTGGTCACGGCTCCACTTTTGCCGCTATGATTGGCGGTGCAAACTTTCTGACCAAAGTCGGCAATGGCCTGACGGCGGCATTAATGATAGGCAAGGCCAACATTTATACACATGTGGGTGAAGGAACCAGCATCGGTTTGTTTGCCGGTACGGCTAACATCATGACGAAAGCCGGTGATGGCACAACATTAGCTGCTATGTTCGGCAAGGCCAATGTTATGACTCACGTCGGTAATGGCCTGACAGGTGTACTTGCATTGGGCAAAGCCAATATCGTGACAAAAATCGGTGACGATTTTATGGGCGTCGTTGCTGCTTCAGAGGTCAACGTAGTGACGCATGTTGGTGAAGGAACAACGGCCGCTTTGTTGAACGGTAAAGGAAACATTCTGACTAAAGTGGGTGATGGCACCGCTGTTGGTCTGTTGGTTTCTAAAATCGGCAATATTATGACTCACATTGGTGACGGAACCACAGTCGGATTTGCCAAAGGTGAAGCCAACGTCATTACCAAAGTGGGTAATGGTTCGGGCGTCAATGCAGTTTGGGGCAAAGCCAACATCCTGACCCATTATGGTGATGGAGATCGCTATAACTTTGCCAAAGGTGAAGCAAATATCATCACGAAAGTGGGAGAAGGTCAGGAAGTCACTGTTGTTCAAGGACAAGCCAATATCGTTACTCATGTAGGTAATGGGGATGATTACACCGGTGTCTGGGGCAAAGCGAATGCGATCACGAAAGTGGGTGATGGGCGTAATGTCGTACTTGCTAAAGGTGATGCCAATATTGTCACTCAGATCGGCGAGGGAGATAGCTTCAACGCGTTATGGAGTCAGGGCAATTTAGTCACCAAAGTGGGTGATGGCACTCAAGTAACTGCGGCTAAGGGCAAAGGCAATATCATCACGACAATCGGTAACGGTTTGAGTGTAACGGCGACGCATGGCGACCTGAATGTGAACACCAAAGTCGGTGATGGCGTCTCTGTCAACGTGGCTTGGGGGAAATTCAACGTCAATACCCGTGTAGGGGATGGCCTGAATATCTCCGTCATGAAAGGGACAGGCAATGCTAATATCCGTGTCGGTGATGGTCTGAACGTTAATGCCTCTTATGCGCGAAACAATGTGGCAATTCAGGTAGGTAACGGTGATTTCTACAGCCTTGCCGTAGCTGAAAGTAATACCCAGAGCAATAAATTGGGGGCACTGTTTGATAACATTAAGCAGACATTACTCGGCACTGCTGGTAGCCAGGGCATCAATTATCTGGTTAATGGTGATGAAGCCACCACATCGGGAACCCATAAAGGGCGTGGTGCCATTGAGCTGCCAGAAGTTTCCTCACTGAATGGTTTCAGACTGACAGAGATTGATGAAGTGACTTCTGAATTGGGCGACAGCCTGAAAGGAACAGTATCAGAAGTGAATACGCCAGACACTGATGCAATCCAGAATGCTCTGAGCGATGAAACGCAGGGACATAACTTAATTACCAATGGTGATTTTGAGCAGGGTTCTGTGGGATGGCAGTCCACGAGTGGGGTTGAAGCTAATTTTTCTGCTGAGTCTTATGGGCTAAATAAGAAGGAGCACGGTGAGCGTGTCAGTGAACTTGATACCAATACCAATACCCGTATTTACCAGGATATTGACAACCTTACCGAAGGAGAGTCCGTCACAGTTAGCTTTGACTTCGCAAGGCGTGCCAATATTTCTGCTGATAATGGGATGTGTGTATTCTGGAATGGCGAAATTGTTTTTTCAGTTTCCGCAGGTGAGGCAGCATGGAGTAATAAAACTTTAACTCTGAAAGCACAAGAGGGAAGTAACCGACTCGAATTTGCAGGTACTGGCAGAAGTGATGGTTTGGGTTACGTTTTGGATAACGTTGTTGCTCAATCTGAACTGTCAGGCAGTAGCGTTGCTAAGCATGTGAAACAGGATAAGGCAGCCCAGAACGCCTTACAGGATAAGGAAAAAGCAGAAGCCGATCGTCAACGTCTGGAGCAGGAAAGAGATAAACAACTGACAGCGGTTTCTGGTACTCAAGCACAACTGGAAAATACCGATCTGGATGCATTGGAAGCTAATGGTCAATCGCAGCGTGATTCTATCAATGATGAAGCACAGGCAGTGACCAAGACGTTGATGGCAAAAACGAAAGGATTAGAAGCGTTGAATGATCATGCAACGCATCATGGACAATCCGGCAGTCAGTGGCGTGATCAGTTTGCTGATGGTTTGTTGGGAAATCTGCAATCCCAACTGGATATTGCAAAAGAGATTGCACAGCAGAAACTAGAGTACTCCCAACAAGCCTCTTCAGAACGACTGGGTGATATTAAAGACGCAGTCACTAAATCTGAGTCAGGTATCCTCAAAGGGGAACAAAACCATCAGCAGTCTTTACAGGACATCAAGAAGACCCGTGCCGACATAGAATCGCGAGAACAAGAAGCCATATCTCGCATACATCAGGCTGAACAGTCTGCCCGTGATGGAAAATCCGCAGTACAAAAAGCAGAACAGCGTGGTCAACATGCAGTGTCTGCGGCGGAGATAAAAACAGCACAAGTACAATCTGATGCTAAAGGCGCGAAACTTGATGGCAATAGCCTGCCGAACCGTGCGCAAGCAACGGGAAGCGGATTGTCAGTTAAAGGGCAATCCGCGGCTTATACTGGAAACGCGTTTGAAACAACGGTCGAAAATCACGCCGAAAAAACCAATAGCTATATTGATTCCGACTCTTCTGTTGAAACAGAGGAGGGACTCAGTATGGAGTTGCAATATCTGGAAGAAGATCTGAACGAACTTGACGATGCAAAAGAAGCGTTGGATCGTTTACAGATTAATGCCGGAGTGCGTATCAGAAAGCGGCAGACTAATCTTAATGCTCAAAGTGATGAAACCGCGCCGTCATCGGCTGATAATCATGTTTCCGTCAATATTCCTGAGACATCTACTGATACATCTGCGTCTGCCAGCAGTATGGCGGATAGGCCTGTTAATTCTGTCAGAAAGGAACAGCAAATTTCTGGTTTGGATCTCAGCGGGCTAAAAGCACTGGGGGAAACTCAGGCACAGCCGGAAGCGGCAGAGACATCAACAGACTTTGGGGCAGCGATCAGAGCACAGAAAGTGGCTGACGTTTACCGCTGGCTGGACAGTGATAACGATGTGGCGACCGAAAACTACATTCCAGTACCGGGCTTTGAACGTGTGGATGCAGATATCCCTGATGATCTCAGACAAAAAATGGTGAATTTTGTTGAAGGTTACCTGAACGGAACTGAAAACAGTGTACCGGAAGAACAGCGATCTTCACTGGCGAAACTGTTCGTTGATGCCACAATCGACTATGACTGGGATAAGCGGGTCGAGTTTATTTCAAGACTTGAGCACTATGGCTATAGTTTTGAGCCTGCACATGGTGATAAAAGCATCGTGTCATTCTGGTCTGGCAAGAATTTTAAACAATACCGCGACATTCTTGACGCCGCCCAAACCGACGGTAAAAAGGTCGTTTACGATATTGATGTAGAAGGTAACTCTTTTGCTATTCAACTCAACAAGATGTTGATGCGCTGGGGCGGCATTTTCCTTGATTCAGATAATGCACAGCAGAATGCATTACAATCAGTCATTAACGCATCTGCACTGAGTAATACGGGTTTCTGGAGTTCCCTGTATGCAACCGGATCACGTGATGATGTCTATGTTATTGCAGAGGGTGGCCTGCGTTTGGGCAACTATTTCTGGAATGTTGAATTGCCAGTGTTGCGTCAATTGCAGCGTGAAGGATTAGTGGGAGAAATCCGTCTGCTGGATAAAGCAGCCAAAGAGTATCAGGGCGTACCGCCTGAAGAGATTGGCCGCAGGCTGACAGAAGCGGGCGTTTCTGTAAAAGCACGTTTTGACTTACTTAGCCTTAAAGAACAGGAAAAACTCCTTGCGTTGAACCCTGACAGATATCAGCCGGATACACTGATTGACCTGAATATCAAAACCAGCGCTATCGACAATCTGCTGAATCAGGCATTGCCATTCTATGGATTACGTACAGAGCGTAATTTGCTGGTACGTGAATCTGATGATGGGGACGGTTTTGAAGTCCGCCCTTGGCCGGGCAATCGTGATAATGGTTCTGAGAACGCGAGCTTCAAGACCATTATTGTAGAAGATCAGGATGATACAGCTCAGATTAAAGCTATTGAACGCTTTATCCTCGCCAACTATGACGATTACGCTCAACTGCCTGATCAGTTATATCTGGTGGATGATCGCATTGTTTCCCATGATAACGGACGTACCCGTATTCTGGCTGAAAAAGTGGAAGGTAGCTGGCGTTACCAACCGAAAACAGATTTGATGTCTGTCAGTGAATTGCAGGAAGCGGCTTACGTTAAAGGCAAAATTCGGGGCGACAGTTATCAGAATGTACTGGATGCGCTCAGAAGCTATGAAACTGTGTTGCAAGAAAGTAAAGATTATGACCTGCATGCCATTGAAAAACTTGCTACTTTTCGTCATCAGGTGGAAGGCTATCTGCTGGGACATCCGGATTCAGAACGTGCGCCAGCACTGAAAAACCTGTTGTCACAAATTAATGTGCGGATTGACGAATCAACGACGCTTGCAGAATCTACCGTGGAAAGCTCTGGGAAAGGCAGTTTCAGTGAACTGTACAACAAACTGGGCAATGCCAACCTGAAAGATTCGAAACATCTTTATATTGATGAGCAGGGAGATTTTGTTACCCGTGGTAAATCCAACATTCAGATTGCCACGAAAACAGAAAGTGCAGAAAAAGCGATTGAGCAAGTCAAGACATCCATCACCAGAGAATATGGTCAGTCAGTGACAGAAATCGTTTTCTCAAATCTGAATGCCCGTGACCTGGCGAAAGATGGCAAGGGAATTGATATCTCTGGTTTGAAAAAGATACATCAGGCCATTGAACAGCAATTATCTCCGATTAGCGCCACTTTGTTTATCTGGAAGCCAAGCGATCACAGTCGGTTAGGGCATGCAGCCCTGCAAATCGGACATGGACGTATTGAAGTCAGTGCAGAAAATGCTGAGGAATTTAATGAGAAAAACTATGTCAGTTGGTGGCCGAAAGGTGGCAAGTCAACCAACATTGGCCGCATTTTTGATGTTTCCACGGCGGAGCATCCGGACATAAAACTCCGTTGGCGTGACCTCAGCCAACCGGCAGGACAAAGTGGAGCACTGGCGCAGGATATCGCTTCCGAAGAAAATGATAACTTTGGCTTGCAGGATGGTGCACGTAAGCTGGAAAGATTTATTGAAAAATTACAGGTAGCAAAAGGCATTGATGCAAGATTTGAAGACATCAGTGAAGGTTTTGCTATGGCTGCTTTGGCGAATCCTGATCTGTTGAAATCTGCTGGCATACCGGAGCATATTGCGCGCCCGTATATGCAACAGTGGGAAGATGGCAGCATAGATATGTTTGAAGTGGGTAAGGGATTTGCCGAAGCACTGCGGACAGCAGCAAAACAACATTCACCTGAACTGACAGAGAAACGCATTGCCAATGTGATTCGTCAATTTGCAGAGTATGAACTGAGTAATATTCAGGACTTTAAGGCTAGTGAATCCGATCAGGGACGTGTCTTCCGTATTAATCTGGCAGGCTTGGATGTGGCAGCGATGCAGGCGGAATGGCATAAAATCAGCCAGAATCCTGACGCCCGTTACCAGTTACTGACAGATAACTGTTCAAGTATTGTTGCCAGAGTTCTCAAAGCGGGAGGAGCGGATCAGGTCATCGGACATAAATGGCGGCCACATTTTGGTATTTGGACACCAACTGAGTTGTTCAATTATGCGCAGGCATTGCAGGAAGCTCAGGCTGAGCACATAGTCAGAAAGCCAAACCGTCTGAACGGTGAAGATTTGACAGTGCAGGGTAGCAGCGAAAGCAAAGATAAAAATAAGGTACTGGAAAATGTCGCCATCGATAACGATGGTACGCCACCACGTGAGCGGGAACCATTCAACCCGATAGCACGCTTCCTGAATAATGAACTTTATGGTGCCAAGGATGCCCGCCGCAATGTCAATGAAGATACCCAGATATTGCTGGATCACGCGGTTAATAACGGTACAGCAGATAAAGTGACATTACGAGGCAGCGCCGGACGCCTGACAGGTTATTACCATCTCTCTGCTCAGGGAACAGAAGCATCTACAGAACAGGGTATAACGAAAAAAGTTGTACTTTTCATTCATGGTTCCGGTTCTTCCGCGGAAGAACAAGCCGATGCTATCCAGCTTCACTACCAAAAACAGGGTATTGATTTGCTGGCGGTCAATATGCGGGGTTATGGTTCCAGTGACGGACATCCGAATGAAAAAGGGTTATATCAGGATGCCCGCACAATGTTCCACTATCTGGTGAATGATCGTGGCATTAAACCGGAAAATATCATCATTCATGGCTACTCAATGGGAGGCCCGATTGCGGCAGATCTGGCCCGTTATGCAGAACACAGTGGACAGCCAGTATCCGGCCTGTTGCTTGATCGCCCAATGCCGAGTATGACCAAAGCCATTACAGCTCATGAAGTACCAAACCCTGCCGGGATCACAGGGGTGCTGGCAAAAGCGGTGAATGGTCGTTTTTCGGTTGAAAAAAATCTGCAAGGTATCTCGAAACAAACACCAATCATGTTGTTGACCGATAGCGAAGGGTTGGGGTCTGAAGGTGAAAATCTGCGTTCCAGACTCGTCGCAGAAGGTTATCAGGTGTCGGGTGAACAGACTCCTTATGACCATATCGCCAGTAACCGGTTAATGAACAAATATGCTGAGCAGATTGTGTCTGGTCTGTTCTCTGTAAAAGAGCAACCTGATGATTCAGTGGAATTAAGAGGCGCCAATGACAAGCTGAAACATGATGTTGAGGCTATTGATGGGGCGAAAGTTCCTCTTAACGATAACGCCTCAGAAGGTAGTGATCGGATAGTTAACAACCAACAGGTTGGCTCCTGGGAGCAGGTGGTTGTTAAGCCACAGGCGGAAGGTGGTGAAAGCCGCTTTAATGGTCAGATTATCATCCAGACAGAAAATGATCCGACGGTCGCTAAAGCGGCGGCAAGTTTGGCAGGTAAACACCCTGATACCAGTGTTGTTGTCCAGCTTGATGCAAATGGTGAGTATCGTGTGGTTTACGGTGATCCTGCTAAATTGTCTGGCAAATTACGCTGGCAGATTGTCGGACACGGGCGTGATGAATCAACTCAGCATCTGACTCGCATGGCGGGATACAGCGCTGATGAATTAGCACTGAAACTGAAACAATTCAGTACAAACTTCAAACAGGCGGGTATACCGGAACATATCAGCCTTGTGGGCTGTTCATTGATCCGTGATGATAAACGTGACGGTTTCGCCCGACGCTTTATTTCAGCACTTGATGAGCAAGGACTCCGCACTACAGTATCAGCACGCAGCAGTGAAGTTGCGGTAGACAGCATTGGCCGTAAACATACCCGTGATGTTCAGGATCAATGGGTTCATAAGCTAGTAGACAACAAAATTGTGTTGGGCTGGAATGAGAAAGGGGAGGTGGAAACTCATTCTGAACGTATCCGCCGCGGCATCTCTGAAAATGACATTATTCTGTCCCGTGTGGGGCACAGCAATGCAGAGGCCAAACCGCAAGGGGCGATTGCAGAAAACAGCGAAACATTCCATGCGCCGAAGCAGAATGACAAGGCACTGCAAAATAATAATGCACCGAATGCAGCATCTTCTGACCAGCATCTGAGCTACTCCGGCAATATTCAGGTACAAGTAGGGGATGGAGAATTTACTGCTATCAATTGGGGAACCACGAACGTCGGGATCAAAGTAGGAACAGGCGGCTTTAAATCTCTGGCTTTCGGTGATAACAATGTGATGGTTCATATTGGTCATGGTGACAGCAAGCACAGTATAGATATTGCTGGTTATCAGGCATTTGAAGGTGCACAACTGTTTGTGGGTAACCGTAATGTCAGTTTTAACCTGGGACGTAGCAATGATTTGATTGTGATGTTGGAAAAATCCATTCCGACACCGCCATTGGTCAACCCATTTGATGGTGCGGCACGTATTTCCGGCGTATTGCAAGATATTGCCAGCTCACAAGGTTCATCGGATTGGCTGGCAAAGCAGGATCAACAATGGAGTCTGGAAGGCGCGAAGAAATATGTCAGCGATCTGTCTGGCCTCGACCTGACCAGCAGTGTCAAATATGAAACCCTGACTGAACTCAACACAGAGAATGAGCGTAGTAGTCGTGGCCTGAAAAGCGATCTCGAAAGTACCCTGAACAAAAAATACAACCAATGGTTGGGAAGAGCGGGTAATAAACCTGAACCGGGAAGCCTCAGTCGGGCAGATAAGTTCCGGCAGGCAAATGAGAAACTGGCTTTCAACTTTGCCGTTGGTGGGCAAGGCGCTGATATTCAGGTGACAACCGGCAACTGGAACTTCATGTTTGGTGACAATATTCAATCGATACTGGATACCAATCTGGGTTCACTGTTT
Source organism: Xenorhabdus sp. SGI246 (assembly GCF_040838225.1). Lineage (NCBI taxonomy): Bacteria > Pseudomonadati > Pseudomonadota > Gammaproteobacteria > Enterobacterales > Morganellaceae > Xenorhabdus > Xenorhabdus sp. SGI246. The sequence continues at coordinate 46,917 of NZ_JBFPEZ010000025.1, read as the reverse complement.
GGTTTGATGACTCAGCAATACACCTCAACAGGTATGGCAAAAACCACCTTTACATTCAGTCCGACGGATCTGCCACGTCAGATCAAGAACAAGCTACTGGGAAATCTTGCTGGTGTCCAAGCGGATACTACATTGGCAGATATTTTTGGTGTCGATTACACACCAGATGGACGCATTGTTTCCCGTTCCGGTCAACCTGTGGATGGCGTTGCTATTCTGCGGGAAATGCTGGAGATCATCGGGGAATTCAGTGGTGATCAACTGAAAGCATTCACTGATCCGGACAAATTACTCGATGGCTTAAAAGCGGGGTTAAATACTGGTACTGATGGTATTAAATCCTTCGCAGAAAGCCACGGATTGAAAGCGAAAGCTCCTGTTGACGCAGAGGAAGGCAAAATATCCCTGAGTGGAGGTAATAAGCCGGCTGAGCAAACCGAAGCTGAACGACCAGAACGTGCATTTGGGTTTAATGCTCTGAACCTGCCAAATCTGTTTGCGACTTTGTTCAATCAGGATAAACAAGCTGAGATGAAATCTCTGGTCACTAACCTGAAAGAGAACCTGACAGCCGATTTGTTGAACATGAAGGACAAAATGTTTGACTTCCTGCGCAACAGCGGTCACCTGCAAGGTGACGGTGATATTCACATCTCCCTCGGTAACTACAACTTTAACTGGAGTGGCGATGGTAAAGATCTTGGTGCGTATCTGGGAGATAACAACAACGTCTGGGGCGGCCGTGGCGATGATGTCTTCTACTCTGTAGGAACTTCCAATATTTTCACCGGTGGTGAAGGTAACGATGTGGGCGTTCTGATGGGGCGCGAAAATATGATGTTTGGTGGTGCAGGCAATGACATTGCTGTGCTGGCCGGACGCATTAACTACGCCTACATGGGAGATGGTAATGATCAGATCTTTGCTTTCGGTGAAGGCGGTGTGATTCAAGGAGACAAAGGACGCGATTATATCGTGGCGTCAGGTAACTTCAACCGTATTGATGCCGGTCAAGATCAGGATTATGTCGTCACTATTGGTAATAACAATCAGGTGGATTTGGGAGAGGGTGACGACTTTGCGACCGTATTTGGTAACTATAACCAAATTGATGGCAACAGCGGCAGTAACTCTATCAAACTGATGGGATATCATGCGGTAATCAATGGTGGTACGGATAATGATCATCTGATCGCCGATGTGGTTTCCAAGTTCAGCCAATTTAATGGTGGTGACGGCGATGATCTGCTGGTATTGGGTGGATATCAGAACCGCTTTAAGGGAGGAACAGGTGTCAATAGTTTTGTGGTCAGCGGGAATGTCATTGATAATGTGGTTGAAGATATCAAACAAAGTGACAAGATCGTTTTCAACGATATCAACTGGCAAAACGTGTGGTTCCAACGTAGTGGCTACGATTTGGTTCTGTTGACCAACCGCAATGTCCGGGATAGTTCGGTACAGGGGCAGTTTGAAACGGTAGGCTCTGTGACCTTCAATAATTACTTTAATGGTAATCGTGCGAATATCGTTACCCTGATGAGCGATAAAGATGCACAAGGTGAACGCGAATATAAAGCCCTGTCTGACAATGCTGTAGATACGTTGGTGCAGGCGATGAGCGGATTCTCCCCGAATATCGGTGCCAGTGGTTTTATTGACTCGTTTGATAATCAGACGAAGTCAACCATCATCACTGCCTGGACTGATACGACAAACGGGAAGTCTAAACTGGCCTGATGGCGGAAAGCATTCTGACGTTTAAAATTCCTAATAACTATTTTAATTAATACAGCGGCCCACAATAGAGTGGGCCGCTGCGCAAAGACCATGTTCATTTTTAGTTTTACAGATTCACCACGTCAGGTGAAAAATAATCTCTTGAGAAATCTGGCCAGTGTCAATAGCAGATACGACATTAGGAGATATCTTTAATATGGATTATACACCGGAAGATGGCATTGTACCCGTACTAATCAACCAGTGGATGGTATTGCCATTATGGATGAAATGCTGGAAATTATCAGTGAATTCAGCCGCAGCCAATTGAAGGCATTTATCGATCCACAAACTTTTTCGGTAAAAAATAATACAAAAAACAAAATTAATAATAAATAACCAATAAAAAAGCGAGTGCGTATACGATAAGATAGTTATTCTAATATTTAATTACATTTTTAATGTATGTGTTGAATTTATGATTTGAATATAAGACACTGTCAAAAAACAAACAGACAGAATTTTAAATTTAAAGAAATTAGGAGGTAAAGTAATTACTGATTAAAATTGTAACATGAAATAAAAATCAATCAATATGATTGGTAAAAAAATAAAACTGATTGTGGAAATTAAAGTTCCGCTAAAGTAAATACCTATTCTATTATTATGAAATTCGTTGTTGATAGTTGCATTTCAAAAAATGAAAATCTAAACCAGGTTAATAGAAAGGAAAATTAAAAAATGGCATCTAATAATCAAAAAATAACAGTAAAAACAGAGAAGGGAACAGACTTATCTAATAATCCAACATTAATTGCTGGTCAACATTTGAAATTATTAATTAATTTATCAGGAGGAACACAAGACTTTGTAAGTGCAGATACTGTAACGATTAATCCAATCGGTAATTGGATGACAGTTATTGACAAAAGTACAGTTGAAGTTCAAATTGAGCATAAATCTGCTACTGCTGAGTTTCTTATTCAAGTTAGTAAAGATACACAATTTTTCAAGGCTCCACAATCTTTTACTGTAAAAACATCAAATAAAAGTTATAACTCTCAGCGTTTCAGTTGGAAAGTCTCAGATATAAGTCCGGATACTTTATCACTAACAGCAGATAAATTTTCTATCAAAACACCTTCTGGTGAAAACAAGCCAGATCTAACAAATCCTAATAAAGTAAAAATAACAACGACTGTGACAGACAGTTCAGGAGCAGTAATTCCAAATTTAAGTGTTAATATATCAGCAAATAGTCTAGATAGTTTATCAAAAGTTGCTTTAATGGATGTTAAAGGTAAACCATTACAGACTAATACTAATAATTATGCAAAATATCAACAGTTTACCTTAACCACAGATTCTCAGGGTAATTTGCAATTTTATGCATTTCCTCAAGAAAGTCAGTCAGTTACATTAGCTTTCTATAGTTCAATAGAAGGTTTATCTATTGAACAAAAATCTAAAAATCTTTTATTTATTTTAGACTTAGTAGGTGCTGAGTTTGAAGAACATCTAATAGCTCCCGATATAGCAGAATTATTAAATGATGCCTTAAAACCATTAAATAATGAAGAAGATTTTAATATAAAAATCCCTCCTTATGATGGAGCAAAAGAAACAGATTTTATCTTATATCTTGTTAATGGTAACATAGTAGGAGACTATGTTGAAGTTTCGGATTTATCAAAATTAGATAATTATTCTTATCAGTTGCCATACTCAATATTCCCTATATCAAATGAAAATGAATTTAGCTATATTATTGCAAGAGAAAACTCAAAGATTAGATATTCAGATAGTATTATTGTTAATTATGTTGGTTATCAGTATGGTCCGCCAGACTCTGATAAAAATAGAGTTTTTGATCTTCCTAAAATATATTCAAGCTATGGAATTAATCCAGATTTTATTTTAAATCCAGGAGATATGATTAATTTTACTACAATTAATAAATATAGATTTAATGGGGGGGATACCCTTTATGTGGAAGTTGAAGCTGACTCAGCAGATAGCCAGAAAGTAAATCCTGGAGATACTGTTGAGATTAAGGTATTTATTAAGTCCTCAAATAGAGGTGATATACCCTATAATGTTACAATTCAATTACCTGATGCAACTTCTCCTGCTACAACATCGAAAGGACATATATCTATCCCTATTTCTGTAACAGGAAATGTTGATTCAAAGATATCCGGCGGGGCCGCTGTTATTTATATTTTATATTGTAAAGTGGATGGAGATAATATTAAATACAGTTATAATTGGCATGGATATATAGACACTACTTTGCCTGGGGGAGGAATTAATTAATATTTAAATATAAAATATTATTCTTTTTAATTATAAACCAAGACGTCACTTATTTTTAATGAGTATAGATGGCTAATAAATACTTTCAATAATTTTAAAAGGGTAAATGCTGAAAATTATAAAAAAATTCATATAAATGGGATGCATTTACATAATAAATATGACATATGAATATAAATTAAAGCCACCCTCCTATCCACAAGCGTTAGGAGGTGTGATTGATATAGATGCTCAAAAAGCTGAAAAGTCATATAGTTGTATGTAAACTTTAATTTCGTTAAGTGACTTTTTATTGGTTAAAATATTGGGCATTAATTGCCCTTTCTCATTTGTTAATTTTCCTTTTTCATTTGTCTTGGCCGGTTTATCATTCCATTTGAAACTTAAGCCAGATTCATTACCTAAAGGATGCCCCGTTGTCCAGATTACTTTGTTAATTCTGGCATTCTTGACAAATTCTCCAGCGGGTGAACCCTGATAAGTAATCATGGGATCACTAAACGTATACTCATTTTTTTCTATAGATGAAAAGAAAAAAACCAGTAATTTTACTTGTACATGATGACATATATAAATACCTCAGAAGTTTTTATATTAGCTGAGACCTTTACCTAATTTTTCATCTCTATAACAGTACCCATTTTTTTACTTATTAATAATAGTAAGAAAATTTAAATTAGCATAATTCAAATTAACTTCATTCAAAAAATTATTACATAATCAATATAGTATGGTTTGTCGATATGGCAATGAATTACGGCGGTATTCGTGATACCGCACGTGTACTGAAAGTTGCTACAGCCGCCGTGATGAAAACGTTAAAAAAACTCAATCCTCAGAACGTAATGACCTTGCCGCTTGAAAGAAGTGATATTCAGCTTATCTGTGAGATATCGGAAAAAATGCACGATAAAGTGATAGGGACGTTTATTGAGCGTGAAAACTACCTTTAATGAGTAATTTAACCGTTTAATACATACCCACAATTGGGAATACCAAACTGATTTGACGGTTTTATTAACTAAATATGATTAACGAAAATGGCTCACATCAGTGAACCATCATTCTTTTACCATCAATTTAAAAATAACACCGTCATTATTATCTGATGATTGATTAGATATGAGTTATATATTTTTTATAAGTAACATAATTAAAAATATTATCAGATGTTTTTATGTCATTTGAGTGGGAGTATTGGGACTAAGTATGGTGGTTAAACAGACTTTGTAATTTAACTATATTGATTTTAAAAGTAAAAATGGGGTACTTTCCAATGAATGATTTCTGTCTGCTGGCTAACTTACTTTTTATGTATCAATCTAATAAATTGATCAGATTAAATATCATCGATTTCAATTTATTCTTGAAACATTCATTTTTAAAATCCATTTAAATACTGATGCTCAGTTGCGTTTTGTAACTGGGTTTTTTTATCTTCAATTTTTGCATTTATTCCGGGATTTATTTATGGGAAAACCATTTTGGAGAAGTGTTGAATACTTTTTTACAGGAAATTATTCCGCAGATGATGGTGATAATAATATTGTTGCCATCGGATTTGGTGGCCAAATACATGCTTATGGCGGTAATGATCATATTACATTAGGCTCTATTGGTGCTTCGGTTTATACCGGTTCAGGTAATGATACCGTCGTTGGCGGCTCTGCCTATCTGAAAGTTAGTGATACTACTGGCAATCTGAACGTCAAAGGTGCGGCGGGATATGCGGAAATCAATAAAGAAGGGGAAGGAACAATTACTTTCTCTGGGGGGGCTGGCGGGGTAGTTATTCAACATGATGGGCATTCTGGTAATGTGCACTATTCAGGGATAGCAGCCTATAACAATTTATATCGTCGGGGAAACAGCGGGGATATTAAATTTGCAGGGGGGGGCGGTTATAACCATCTCTACTCAGATGTCACTTTCGGCAATATTCATTTTATCGGAGGGGGAGCTTATAACCAAATTACCCGTAAGGGACAGGCTGATTGTTTGAGCGGTGAAGGCATTGCTTACGCAAAAGCAGAAGAAATTGTACTGACCACCGCCACGATGGGAGGAAGCTGGATTGAGGAATCACAGAAAGTCATTGGCGTTAAATCCACGCGAGATATAAATACCTATCTGTTTGCATTTGCTGATGAGGAATATACAAAAGTTAATAAAATTCATCTTCATAATGATCCTAAAACCGGCAGGCTGAAATATTACACTACGTCTTGGTATAAAAAGGGAAATCATCTCAAAGATCTGGCATCTCAAGATGTTTCTGACAACGGTGGTTATAAAGCGGTCGATATTGATGGTGCTTATACCTTGTCAAATCTGATGGTTGAACAACACCAGTCATTTACGGTACATGCGCTGGAAAGTGAGCTACCGGAAAATGAATGGGTAACGTATGCCGGTGGTGTTCAGATCGCAGCGGAAAACATTACTTTGTCGGATGCCCAAATGGGTGGTTATGCGGTTTCAACGGATGGTTCAACCGTTGCTGTCAAGCCGGTGAAATCCAACCGGATGAAAAATACCTATCTGTACGCCAAAGTCTTGGAAGGATACACCAAAGTTGTGGTCGTGCAACTCACTAACGATCCTAAAACCGGTGAGCTGAAATACATTGCCACGCCTTGGTATAAGGCCGGTGATCAAACAGCAGATATAGCAAATCAATTTGTTGATATTCGTTCTGGCTACAGAGTTCTCGGTAAAGGCAGTTACACACTCAGCCATGTCCATTACAGTGTGAATACTGTCCGCGTGACTTCTGAGCGGATTGCCAATATACATGAATTCAGTGAACAGGAATTGTTATCCCAAAAACAGGATGACAGTCACGGTGATGTCCGGTTTGAAGGGGCAGGCGGCGGTAATGTTATTAAATCCAATGTGGCCCGTGGCAATGTTTACTTTAAGGGCGCAGGGTTGGCTAATGTTATTCTGCATAATTCAGAAATCGGTGACACTGAATTTGATGGCGCTGGGGCTGCCAATGTTATTTTCAAGAAAGGCAGAAAGGGGCAACTGCGTTTCAATGGGGGCGGTTTTGCTAATGTTATCACCCATATCAGCACGTCTCCTGCCGTTTCATTACAGACACCTCATGACAGCCAGACTAAAGTTGTCGCTCTGGGTGGGGCTAATATTCTGACCCGAAAGGGGGAGGGTCAGGTTTTTGCCGTCATGGGCGGTGGGGCCAACGTATTGACCCATATCGGGCAGGGAGAAACCACCGGTGTGATGATGGGCGGGGCCAATATCCTGACCAAAGTGGGGGATGGAGAGACTACTGGCATGATGTTCGGTGTCGGCAATGTGCTGACCCATGTCGGTAACGGCAGAACACTGGGGGCGATGGGGGCAGCAGGCAACGTCTTTACTAAAGTAGGGGATGGTGAAACTATTGCTGCCATGCTGGCCGTCGGCAATATCTTTACCCATGTCGGCCAGGGGGATGCATACGTCATGATGGCCGGCGGGGGCAATATCTTTACCAAAGTGGGGAACGGCCAGGCTCTGGCACTGATGGTGGCATTGGGTAATGTCTTTACCCATGTGGGGGATGGCCTGAGTGTCGCGCTGATGGTGGCCAAAGGCAATATAGCAACGAAAGTGGGGAACGGTGAAACCCTCGCCGCCATGATAGGAACGGGTAATAGCATGACCCACATTGGTGATGGTAATACCTTTGCTGCGATGTTGGGTGAGGCGAATATTTTGACCAAAGTCGGTCATGATCTGACGGCGGCGCTGATGATAGGCCAGCTCAATATTTATACCCATGTGGGTAACGGCACCAGTATTGGTCTGTTTGTCGGTAAGGCCAATATCATGACAAAAGTCGGAGATGGCACAACGCTGGCGGCGATGTTTGGTCAGGCCAATATCATGACTCATGCCGGTCAGGGCATGACGGGGGTATTGGCCCTGGGTGAAGCCAATGTGGTGACGAAAGTCGGGCATGATTTTCTCGGTGTGGTGGCGGCAGCCAAGGCCAACGTAATAACCCATGTCGGGCAGGCTATGACAGCCGGTTTATTATTAGGCAAAGGCAATATTTTGACGAAAGTGGGCGCGGGGACGACAGCCGGCCTGCTGGTTTCTCAATTTGGCAATATCATGACCCATGTGGGTGACGGCAGTACGGTGGGATTTGCTAAAGGTCATCTGAATATCCTGACCAAAGTGGGAGAGGGGCTGGTTGTCAATGCCGCGTGGGGGGATGCTAATAGCATGACCCATGTGGGGAGAGGCAATCACTATAGCTTTGCTAAAGGGAAAGCCAATATCGTTACCAAAATCGGGGAGGGGCAGACGGTCAGTATCGTGCAGGGGACAGCCAATATCCTCACCCATGTAGGTAAGGGGGATGATTATACCGGTGCCTGGGGTAAAGCGAATGTTATTACGAAAGTTGGCCAGGGGCGCCAGGTTACGCTGGCGAAAGGTGATGCCAATATCGTGACACAGGTGGGGCAGGGCGACAGCTTCAGCGCCTTGTGGAGTCAAAGCAATATCGTCACCAAAGTCGGCGATGGGATGCAGGTCATCGCCGCGAAAGGTAAAAGTAATGTCACGACCAGCGTGGGTAATGGTTTAAGTGTCGTGGCCACCCACGGTGATTTGAATGTGAATACCAAAATCGGTGACGGTGTTTCTGTCAGTGTGGCGTGGGGGCAATTCAATATCAACACCAAAGTGGGGGACGGCCTGGCTGTCTCGGTGATGAAAGGGACAGGCAATGCCAATATCCACGTGGGCGACGGGATGAATATCCACGCCTCTTATGCCCGCAATAACGTTGCCGTTCAAATCGGTAATGGTGATTTCTACAATCTTGCGCTGGCTTCCAGTCACACCGAAAGCCATAAGTTGGCAACCCTGTTCGGTAACATAAAACAGACGTTATTGGGGGTGGCGGGCAGCCAGGGCATTAATTTTCTGGTGTATGGTGATGAGGCAAACTCATCCGGCAGTTACCGGGGACGTGGTGCCATTAATCTGCCGGAAGTCAATGCGCTGAACGGTTTCAAACTGACTGAAATGGCGGAAGTCAGATCAGATTTAGCCTCGGATTTGCACGCTGCGGTGAATCAGCTCGATACACCGGATGTCAGCAAACTGCAAAACATCATGAATACCGATGAACAGCCACTAAAAACACGAAAGCCAAATCTGATTGTCAATGGTGACTTTGAAGCGAGGGAGTCAGGTTGGGCATCTACCGAGGGCATGGAAGCTCAATATTCCGCCGACGCCTATGGCTTGAGTAACGATGGACACGGTAAATATGTCACTGAGCTGGATGCGAATAGGAATACCACTATTTATCAGCAGCTCCGGCAGCTTGAAGCAGGTGAAATCATCACCCTTGATTTTGATTTTGCCCGGCGTGTAGCCAGTAGCATTGATAATGGCCTGGAAGTCCTCTGGAATGAGCAGGTGGTTTTCTCATCGTCCAATGATGAAATCACCTGGCAACACAAGCAACTGATGCTGGTTGCACGGGCAGGCAGTAACCGGCTGGCGTTCAAAGGCATCGGTAACAGTGACGGTAGCGGTTATATTCTGGACAATGTCGTTGCAACCTCAAATCGTTCTGACAGTACACAAGTGAAACACGCGTCGCAAATGTCGGTGGCTGGTGATGTGCTGCATGATAAGGCAAACGCAGAAGCAGACCGCCAACGTCTGATGCAGGAAAAAGAGAAACAACGGGCGGCAATTGCAGAGACACAATCTCAGTTGGCGGCGACGGATCTTTCTGCCCTGAACACTAACGGACTGTCACAACTTAGTGCTATCAAGGAGGAAGAGCAGGCTGTAACGGATGAATTGCTGGCAAAAACCATAGCACTTGACAGCCTGAATAACCAAACATACGCAAGCCATCAGGGAGGATCAGGGGCACAGTGGCGTCAGGATTTTGCTGGCGGATTGTTGGACAACTTCCAGACACAATTGGATAAGGTAAAAGAAACGGCAGGCCAGCAACTGGATAATGCACTTTCCACTATTTCAAAACAACAGGATCAGATAGAAACCGCGCTGGATAAATCGGAAGTCAATGTTGCTAAATCTAAACAGGATCAACTGAATGCCCAAAAAGATGTTGCGGATGCTCAGGCTAAGGCAGAATACCGGAAAGAAGAGGCACTGACACAACAGAAACAGGCTGAAAAAGCCGCACAGAATAGTTATCAGACTCTTCAGGAGATTGAGACTGAGGTAGAAACCACAGCGAAGGACAATGCGCATAAACCGAATTTTACCAATGTTGGCAGTGGCCGGTCAGGTAAAGCCTATGAAGCAGAAGGTGCCGGTAATACAGCCAGCCATATTGGCTCTGGTTCCTTAATGCAGGGATTTGGTACTTTCAGCCAGAAGTTGCAAGAGTCAGATAAGGATTTGTCTGCACTTACAGATGCTAAACAAGCTGTCGAACGTCTACAGATCAATGCAGGTCTTCGTGCCGGACATGCGAACACCATTCATGTACCACGGTCATTACACACATCGCAGTCGTCAGATCAATCAAATAATAGTCATGCTTCGTCGGTTGGCGCACTTGAATCGATAACAAATGTATCAGGATCGGAAAACCGAAAAGAACAACCTGTTTCCGGTCTGGACTTGAGTGAGCTGAAAGCGTTGGGAAGGACAGATCTCCGTTCAGGCAGCACTTCTCAAGTTCCACAACCACAAAGCAGTCAGAGTTCCCTGCAAAATGGAGCGACATATCCTTTTATTGCTGCAAGGGCTGCGAAAGTCGCGGATATCTACCGTTGGTTGAGCAAAAATAATGACCGGAGCGGAGAGCTTTCACAAGATAACTACATTCCTGTACCGGGTGGTGAACGTGTTGATATTGAGATAAATGACAACATCAGGTATGAGCTGACTCACTTTATTGAGAATTTTTTTAGTGTCATCCGACACACTATCCCTAAAGACCAAATTGCACCGCTGGCGAAGTTGTTTGTCGATTCCACCATTGATTTTGACTGGGATAAGCGCGTTCAATTTATGGCTAAATTGGAACGTTTTGGTTATAGCTTTGAACCCACTCATGGTGAGAAAAGTATTGTTTCATTCTGGTCAGGCCGGGAGTTCAGTGCCTACCGCCATGTACTGGATGCTGCGCAGAAAGATGGCAAAAAAGTGGTTTATGATGTTGATGTGAAAGGGAATGTACTTGCCCTTGAACTCAATAAGAAATTGATGGATTGGAACAACATTTCCTTTGATCCCGATGATATTAAGCAGGAAAAACTACATTCAGCCATCGGCGAAGCGGTGCGAAGTAATATCGGATTCTGGAGTTCCGTTTATGCAACCGGTGCGCGTGATGATGTTTATGTTATTGCACCGGGAGGTCTGCGTTTAGGGAATTTTTTCTGGAACGTTGAGTTGCCGGTATTGCGTCAATTGCAACGTGAAGGTCTGGTCAATGAAATTCGCTTGCTGGATAAACCAGTATATCACTACCGGGACAAGCCATTAGAATCCATTGGTCACAGACTGACTGATGCCGGCGTCAGAGTAAAAATACGTTTTGATTCACTGAGCCCGGCTGAGCAGAAAAGCTATCTTGAACAAGATCCTGATGGTTACCACGCCAATTCATTGATAGATCTGGATATCAAGTTGAGTGCTATCGATAGCATGTTAAATCAAGCGATCCCATTCTATCGTTTACGGACTGAACGTAATATTTTGATACGCGAAGGCTTACATAACAGCTTTGAAGTTCTTCCCTGGGCTGAAACCCAATCTGCTCTGTTTAAAACCATAAAAGTTGATAATCCGAAAGATCCGGCACAGATAAAAACAATCGAACATTTCATCTTTGCTAATTACCAAAACTATGAACAACTCCCTGCTGAGTTGCGGCTGGTGGAAAATCATATTATTTCCCTTGAAGGGGGTCGTACCCGTATTCTCGCGGAAAGAGCGGATGGTGTCTGGCGTTATTTGCTGGATATCAAATTGATGTCAGGTGATGAGTTACAGAAAAAGGCTTATGTTAAAGGTAAGCCACTGGGGGAAAGTTACCGCAAGGTGATTGAGGCGCTGCGTGCTTATGAACAAGTCCTGCTGGAAAAGCCGGATTACTCACTGGATGCTATTGAAAAATTAACTGATTTACACCAACAGGTGGAAGGTTATCTGCTTGGGCACTCTGAATCTGGGCGGGCACCAGCGATGAAACTGCTGCTTTCCCAAATTAACATACGCCTGACGGAATCATTGGTACTGGCAGAGCCGACATTGAGAAGCTCAGGTCAAGGTGGTTTCAGTGAATTGTACAACAAGCTGGATAACGCTAATCTCAAGGATAGCAAACATCTCTATCTGGATGCACAGGGCGATTTTGTGACTCGTGGTCAGTTCAGTTTGCACATCTCCAGAAATACCGCCGATGCCGGGTTGCAACAGGTTATGGCAGCCGTGACCAAAGAGTATGGTCAAGATGTCACAAATGCAGTTTTTTCCAAACTTTCGGCCCATGATCTGGCGAAAGATGGCCGGGGCATTGATATAGCCGGCTTGAAAAAAGTCCATCTGGCGATTGAACAGCACTTATCCCCTGTCAGTGCAACATTGTATGTTTGGCGGCCAAGTGAGAACAGCACTCTTGGTCATGTAGCATTGCAAATTGGTCAGGGACGTGTTCTGGTCGATGCACATGATGCCAAGCATTTGAATGAAATAAATTATGTCAGTTGGTGGCCGGCAGGGAGTAAAACTGTCGATATACGCGAGATGTTTGATATCTCAACACAAGATCAACCGGATCTGCGGCTTCGTTGGTATGACCTGAGTCAACCCGCTTTTCAGGCTCCAACGTTAACATTCGATGTTGAGGCTGAAGAGGACGATGATTTCGGGTTGGTTGATGGTTCTGCTGAACTGAGAGAATTTATTGAAAAACTGAGAATAGCCAAAGGGGTGGATGCGAAATTCAAAGATGTCAGTGAAGGTTTTGCGATGGTGGCCCTTGCTAATCCTGAACTGCTTAAATCCGCTGAAATACCGGAATATATTTACCGGCCATTTCTTGCACAATGGGCTGATCCCGGCATAGATATGCACGAAATCGGCCGGAATTTTGCCGAAACCTTACGTATGGCAGCGCAAAGGCAGACATCTAAACGTATGGAAAGTGCAATTGCCGACGTCATGCATCAATTTGCTGAAAGAGAGCTGGCAGAAATTACCGATTTCAAAAACAGTAAAACTGAACCTGCTCGGGTATACCGCATCAATCTGGAAGGGCTTGATGTGGCAGCAATGCAGGCTGAATGGAATAAAATCAGCAGCGATCCGAATGCCCGTTATCAGTTACTGTCCAAAAATTGTTCCAGTGTCGTTGCTCGTATTCTCAGGGCGGGAGGCGCGGAGAAAGTACTCGGCAAGGCCTGGCGACCAACTTTTGGTGTCTGGACGCCAAATGCTCTGTTTGACTTCGGTCGGTCATTGCAGCAAGCAGTTCATATTGAACGGGTTAAACAAAAACATCTCCGTCTCAATGGAGAGCCATTTGAAGCAATTTTGAATAATGAAACCAATGAATATGAACTGGAGAGAGTTGCTATCTCAAACGATGGATCATTACCACGTGAGAGAGAACCGCGTAATCCATTAACTCGCCTCATGAATAATGAACTGTATGGTGTAAAAGAAGAACGTCGCCGGATCAGTCAGGAGGTACAAAACAAGCTCAATTTGGCAGTAAACCAGGGTGTTGCACAAAAAATTACCCTACAGGGTGAAGTCGGGCGCTTAGACGGTTATTACTATCGGGCACAAGACAATCAGTCACAAAGCTCGTCACATACAAGCATGACAAATAAAGTCGTGCTGTTTATTCATGGCTCCGGTGCATCTGCTGAAGAGCAAGCGAGTAAAATCCAGCCGCATTATCAACAACAGGGTATTGATATGCTCTCGGTCAATATGCGGGGTTACGGCACCAGCGATGGCTATCCGGGGGAATCAGGGATGTATCAGGATGTCCGTACCATGTTCCGTTATCTGATTAATGATCGTGGTATTAAGCCGGAAAACATCATTATCCACGGTTATTCAATGGGAGCGCCAATTGCGGCAGATCTTGCTCGTTACGTTGACAGACAAGGCATGGCTGTTTCCGGCTTACTGTTAGACAGGCCGATGCCAAGCATGACCAAGGCGATCACTGCTCATGAAATACCGAATCCATCCGGTCTTACCGGTGTATTGGCAAAAGCAGTTAATGGTAAATTCTCGGTAGAACAGAATCTACGGGGGATCTCAAAGCAGACGCCAATTATGTTGCTGACCGACAATGAAGGTTTAGGTAATGAAGGTGAAAAACTCCGTACCAAATTAATGACAGCCGGTTATAACATTTCCGGGGAACGAACTTATCATGGTCATGAATCCAGTTATCAATTGATGAATCAGTATGCCGATAAAATTGTTTCTTACCTGTCTGGCACCAATCAGCAAGCACAAGAGAATACGGCTCTTAAAGGTATCAAGAGTGATTTAAGACGCTATATGCAGGCACTGAAACCTCAGATTATTGATGAAGTGGGTATAGAGCGCGATTTGCGTGCGACAAAGGCTTTCCTGTCGGGTTACAAACATAACCATGCTGAGCGTATTGTGGATGGCTTCCATTCGGATATGGACATCAAACAACTGGTGGATCTGTTGGTCAAAGGGAACTGGACGGCGGAACAAAAAGGGGCATTGGCATGGGAAATTGAAAACCGGGCATTGAAAATTACTCTTCGGCCACAAACGGAGAAATATAGCCGACTGTTTCGTGATATTACTTCCACTGGCGCAGTAGATCCTAAGGCAAGTGAACATTTAGCGCCACAATTGCTATTGCTGAATTTATCCAATGATGGGTTTGGCGGACGCTGTGTACCGTTATCGAAATTGGTTCTGCTGGCAAAACAGCTTGAAAATGACGGTCAGGAAAATGTTGGTCATGACTTGTTGAATAAACTTTACTCCGCCGCTTCGGTACTCAGCAATCCAGAGTTATATTCCGAAGTTGAACAAGCCAACGCCAGTAAGTTATTGGGTACATTGTCTGCACTCTATGCCAGAGATCCGATGTTAGATGGCACTTTCAAGGTATGGAAAGAGAAACTGAACGGTGAGAAAGCACTAACGGTAAAAGGTATGATTGAAAAAATCACTGCCACCAACGTGGATGGTCAACCGATTCTGCTGGAGCTGGATACATTGGGTCATGCAATGGCGGCATGGTCAAAAGGCAGTGGAGAGAACCGGATGTATGGGTTCTATGATCCTAATGTCGGGATTGTGGAGTTTTCATCTGTGGAAAAATTCAGTAAATACGTTACACGTTTCTTTAGTCGTTCAGACCTGAACATGGCAGAAAGCTATAAAATGTCCAAAAATGGTCAGCGGGAAAGAATTTTCGAGCGTGTGATTGTACTGGATGGTCAAATACTGGCATCTTATCGTCCGGTAATTGGCGACAGAACAACCATGAAAGATATTCTGACAATGGAAATTTTTGATGGCTCACCAATGAGAAATACGCTGGAGAGACTTCGTCCGTTGGATAACCAGGATGTCAATACGTGGGAAGTTATTGATGTCTTTCCGAGATTAGAACGCAAAAAAATGCGTTTTGATGGTCAGGTCATTATTCAGCTTGAAGATGATCCTATTGTGGCTGACTCTGTCTCTTATCTGACCGGTAAGCACCCAAACGAGAGTGTCCTTGTCCAGCTTGATACCAATGGTCAGTATAAGGTGGTATACGGTGATCCAAGCTTATTGAACGGTAAAATACGCTGGCAGGTTGTTGGGCACGGCGGTGATGATATTGATGGATTTAATCACACAACGCTAAGTGATTACACTGCATCTGAGCTGGCAATGCGCTTAAAACAGTTTAAAAATAGCTTCCAATATGGTGGGGATCTTGACCATATCAGTCTGGTAGGGTGCTCACTGCTCAGTGATGATAAGCGGGATGGCTTTGCTTATCGCTTGATTTCAGCTCTTGATGAAAATGGGATCCGTACCACGGTATCTGCCCGTCGCACTGAAGTTGCGATCGGTAAATCAGGGCGTAAGTATACGAAATCAGAACATAATACGCTGGAAAATAAGATCTTCGACAATAAAATCGTGTTGAACTGGAATGAGAATGGAGAATTGGAAGGTCATTCAGAACGTATACGCAATAATGTCTCTGAAAACGATGTTTCGCTTGCGCGTGTAGGCAGTCTGCGTACCGATAGCAGAAAAAACCGGGCACGCGGGATTATTACAGACAATACCGAAATATTCCATGCACCGAAACAATATCAGTATGAGGATTACCCTGCCGAAATGACGTCCAATAACCAGGTGAGTTATTCCGGTAATATACAGGTACAGGCAGGAGACGGCGAATTTACAACCATTAACTGGGGAACCACCAACGTTGGTATTAAAGTCGGTACGGGCGGTTTCAAATCGCTGGCCTTTGGTGACAATAATGTCATGGTTCATCTGGGGAATGGTGACAGCAAGCACAGCGTCGATATTGCAGGTTATCAGGCATTTGAAGGTGCGCAACTGTTTATCGGAAACCGGAACATCAGTTTCAATCAAGGCCGCAGTAATGATCTGTTGATCATGATGGATAAATCCATCCCGACACCGCCGATGCTTAATCCATTTGATAGCGTTTCCCGCATATCAGGGGTCCTGCAAAATATTGCCGGATCATTCTCTGCCCCTGACTGGTTGTCTGAGCAGGAAGCACAGTGGACGGTAGAAAGTGTGAAGAAATATCTACAGGATATGTCGGGGCTTGATATGACCAGTAACGTGGATTATATGTCGCTGACTAAGATTGATTCCCAATATAAACGTAGTGGCCGTGGCCTAAAGAGTGATATCGAAAACACACTGAATAAAAAATACAACCAATGGTTGAGTGGCGCGGGTAATAAACCAGAACTCGGTAATCTCAGTCGGGCAGATAAGCTCCGGCAGGCAAATGAGAAATTATCTTTTAATTTCGCTGTTGGTGGACAAGGTGCTGATATTCAAGTAACAACCGGTAACTGGAACTTTATGTTTGGTGACAATATCCAGTCGATTCTGGATATCAACCTTGGTTCACTGTTTGGTTTGATGACTCAGCAATACACCTCAACAGGAATGGCAAAAACCACCTTTACTTTTAGTCCGGCGGATCTGCCTCGTCAGCTTAAAAACAAGTTGTTGAGAAACCTTGCCAGCGTGAATGCAGATACGACATTAGCCGATATCTTTAACGTGGACTACACATCGGATGGCGCTATTGTTTCCCGCTCAAATCAACCGGTCGATGGTGTCGCTATTCTGCGGGAAATGCTGGAAGTTATCGGTGAATTTAGTGGCAGCCAGTTGGAGGCATTTATTGATCCGGAAACACTACGTAATGGTTTGAAGACAAACCTGTCGGCAGGAACAGATGGATTAAATTCTTTCCTTGAAAATCACGGAATCAAAGAAAAAGCGCCAACTGAGCAGACGGAGCCAACTGAAAATGTTGGTGCTGTACCGACAGCAGAAGATGCACATTCAGAGCGCCCATTCGGGTTTAACTTCCTGAACCTGCCAAACCTATTTGAAACTCTGTTCAGCCAGGATAAACAGCAAGAAATGAAAGAGTTAGTTTCCAATCTGAAACAGAACCTGACTGATGATCTGCTGCATATGCAGGAAAAAACTTTCGATTTCCTGCGCAACAGTGGTCATCTGCAAGGTGATGGCGACATCCATGTCTCTCTTGGTAACTACAATTTTAACTGGGGTGGAGACGGAAAAGATCTGGGCGCTTATCTGGGAGATAACAATAACTTCTGGGGTGGTCGCGGTGATGATGTCTATTACGCTTTAGGAACCTCCAATATCTTCACGGGTGGTGAAGGTAATGATATGGGGGTTTTGATGGGGCGTGAAAACATCATGTTTGGTGGCAAGGGTAATGATGTTGCCGTAGTTGCGGGGCGCATCAACTATGCCTACATGGGAGATGGAGATGATCAGGTCTTTGCCTTTGGTGAAGGTGGTGTGATCGAGACGGGCAGAGGACGTGACTATATCGTCGCCTCCGGTAACTTCAATCGCATTGAGAGCGGGGAAGAGCAGGATTACGTGATTACTATCGGTAACAACAATCAGGTTGATTTGGGTAATGATCATGATTTTTCTACAGTTTTCGGTAACTATAACCAGATTGATGCTGGAGTGGGTAACGATACTATCAAGCTGATGGGTTATCATGCTCTGATCAATGGCGGGGCGGGTGATGATCACCTGATCGCGGATGTGATTGCCAAATTCAGTCAATTTGACGGCGGCGATGGTGACGATCTGTTGGTGTTGGGCGGATATCAGAACAGTTTCAAAGGTGGCGCAGGGGTTAACAGCTATGTAGTCAGTGGAGATGTGATTGATAATGTGGTTCAAGATATCAAACACGGTGACAAGATCGTTTTCAACAACCTTAACTGGCAAGATTTGTGGTTCCAGCGTAGTGGCTACGATCTGGTTATGTTGACTAACCGCAATATTGAGGATACTTCTGAGCAAGGACAGTTTGAAGCAATCGGCTCGGTGACGTTTACTGACTATTTCAATGGCAATCGTGCGGACATTATCACGCAAATGGGCAGTAAAGATGCTCGTGGCGAGCGTGAATATACCGCACTCTCTGCCAATGCACTAGATTCATTGGTTCAGGCAATGAGCGGTTTTGCGCCAGCAATTGGCGATAGTGGTTTTATTGATTCATTGGATAGACAAACTCAATCTTCCATCATGATGGCCTGGTCGGATACCAAAACCGGGAAATCCAAACTGGCTTGATGGGTTTTCTTAGCTGAACTTGATTAATCGAAATGGCTCACCAATGTGAGTCATTTTTTATTTAACTTCAAATGGTTAATTTAATATGCTTATGTTTTTTTAACGGGACATTATGATAGCTTTAACAATAGAATTGCTTCGTCGGGATGAGATTAATTAAACCTTGAGGAGTTATAAACAGATGTTAGAGATTGCCCTTGAAGCGGTAAATACATTTCCCGTGATTTTATTTTTGTCAATGATTGTTATCAACATGCTATGGTTGCTGCCGGAAGGTTACATTGTGCTATTGATACAATAATGAAACCGTGGGATAGCGCTGCAATTTTGCCTTGTATTAAAGAAGCGGGTGGTGATTTTTGTACACTGAATGGTAGCCGGGAAAAGGTGATGTTTGGTGGTAGCCTGGTATCGGCATGTAATTCAGAATTACTTAATCGGGTAGTGGAGAGAATGAATTCTTCTGTTACTGGTTAAGTAATTCAGAATTTTCTTATTAATTAAATAGCCTATATTCTTAGGCCATTTATTTTTTCCAATTTAATATTCTCTTCATCTTTCAAATTATTATTTGATTGGTTCATTTTGAAAGATGAAGAGATAAATTATTTGATAGTGTTAAAACTGACAAACAAATGCTATATCATGACAGTTATTCTGGAAATCATCCCAAAAACCTGGTGGGTAACTATCAATATCGCTTTGTAACAGTGTTGGTTTATGCCATGTTAATTGTGTCAGTCCTGCTTTATTGCACGCTGCTTTATGTTGTTCACGACTCCATTGATACATGGTAAAAGGACTGGGTGGAGTGGTAAGAAATTCTGCCTTGACGAAAGCGCCTTCTTTCCAGGGTTCTTGACTAAGAATATTGACACGATAATTTATACAGTTTCCTTTTGCTAACCGATAGTCAGGATCAATGGTATAAGCGATAAGTTTACCATTAGGTGCTAGATTCTTTGCGACTGAACGAAACATCATTTCAAGGTCTTCAAGTGATAGCGCATTACAGAATAACCAAGCTGCAACTATCAGATCAAATTTTCCGAATGATTCCATATTGCAGGCATCTCTTACATGAAATTCGATATTATCACCGTATTGTTGCGATTTGCTTTTGGCAATCTCAATCATGTTATGTGATATATCGACCCCCACAACTCTTGAAGCACCGTGGTTTCTGAACAATCGGCTAAAAAGACCATATCCACAGGCTAAATCTAACACGGATTTTCCTTGTATATCCCCTGCCAGATTGAGGATAGTCCGAATTTCGATGTTGATTTGGGCGGCAGAGTCTGAAAAACTCTCATATAGATCTGCGATAGGATTATATACGTTTTTAGGGTCCATGATTTTTATCCTTTAATTAATATCAATTGAAGGGGATGTTTTTTACTTGGTAAGAATGAAATTTATTATTGGTGTGGTTTTTCCTGATATTTATTTCGTCACAGAACATTAGTGTATAAATAATAATTTAGATATAATTATTTTTGTATTAGTTATATAGTTTAATAAGTATGGAAATAAGGATTTAATAACTAGAATATTAAAAAATAACTTATTAACGATAGTATTGAATATATCTCTTGTTGCTACTAACAGCGTTCAACCCACGTTTACAGGTGGGTTGATATGATGATTATTCTGTTCCTAAAAATCGATGAATTGCCCTGAGTACGGCTTCGGGTTTTTCTGCATGGACCCAGTGTCCGGCACCAGCTATTACCCATGCGTTAGCTTTTGGGAATTGTCTGATAATGTCCTGCCGATATTCCTCGGTAATGTAATCTGAATTTCCACCACGAATGAACAGGGCTGGTTTATGCCATGCCGGGATCGTTTTCCAACCGATAATCTTTTCATATTCTTTTTGCAATACAGGCAGGTTGAATTTCCATTCTCCCTGGCGAAAGGATTTTAGCAAAAACTGGATCACACCATCTTCCTGAATATTCTGTCGCATGATATCTGTTGCCGCTTGTCGGGTTTGTACCCCTGCTTCAGTGACTTTGTTCAGTGCTGTGAAAATGCCATCATGTTGCCGAACCTGATAAGCCACGGGCGCCATGTCAATGACTACAATCTTTTCAATTCGTTCAGGAGCAATTGCTGTCATGCTCATCGCAATTTTGCCGCCCATAGAATGCCCTATGATGATAGCTTTCGGTACATTTAGTTCATCAACAAGTAGTTCATCAAGAAGTGCTAAAACATCCTGAGCCATATCGCGGTAATTCATATTTTCCGAGCGGGGAGAAATACCGTGATTACGCACGTCAATTTGAATAACCGGATAATATTGTTGTAAATCTCGGCCTAATATTCCCAAATTGTTCAAATCACCAAAAAGCCCATGGATAAGAATAATTGGTGTGGAGGACAGTGGGTTTTCCGGTTTGTGTAAATGATAATTTAATTGATTGTTTGACTTCATAATTTGCCTGAGTTTAATGCCATTCATACAATGTTTAATATTGTAGAGTTTAATATCATGACACATTAGCATGGACAAACAAAATGGGGCAAAATGGTTGTAACTGATTGATTTATTTTAGGGGAAAAGCGACTTTTTTCCCAATTCTTAATTGCGGAAAGAATCACTTTAAGTTATTGAAAGCTTAATTGTTTTTTTTTGTTGCATTATATCTTATAATCCGGGAATAATTTTTTCATTAAGAACAGTACTGGATAGAAATGAAAACGATAGAAGTTGATGAAGAACTTTACCGCTTTATTGCAAGCCAAACCCTGCATATCGGTGAAAGTGCATCTGATATTTTACGGCGCATATTGAAATTGAACGCCGGGCAGCCAGTACAAACTACACAGCCTGCCAGCGAGCCTGTCCCTGTCGATAAAGTACCAGCTGTACGTTCCCGTGATACTGTTCGTGTTATGCGCGAATTATTGCTTTCCGATGAATATGCTGAAAAGAAAAAATCTGTTGAGCGTTTCATGTTAGTGTTGTCTACACTGTATAATTTGGACAGTGGAAATTTCTCCAAAGCAACAGAAGAGATGCACGGTCGTACCCGCACTTATTTTGCAGGCGATGAACATACGTTGCTGGTCAGTGGTAAGCAGACCAAACCCCGTCATATCCCCGGCACCCCTTTTTGGGTGATCACCAATACCAATACTGACCGCAAACGCAGCATGATTGAACATGTTATGCAAGGGATGAGTTTTCCAGCAAATTTGATTGAAAAGGTGTGTAGTACTATCTAGTTTAGCTACCTGATTTAGTTAGCACTTTAAACTACTCAGCTTATCTGTTTTATACTGCACTGGAGGGGAATCCAGTGCAGCCTTTCAGGAGAAATTAAAGTGGCAATTCATCCAAGGGCAGGGCAACTGGCCCAGCAGCATGACTTAATCAATGTTGCACTTCTCACTTCACAGTATTACACCGTACAACCCCATCCAGAAAACCCGGCACATAACGTTAAGTTCGGTACTTCTGGTCATCGTGGCAGCGCTGGACGCAATAGTTTCAATGAAGCACATATTCTGGCAATTTCTCAGGCTATTGTGGAAGTTCGTCAGCAGCACGATATCACAGGACCATGCTATGTAGGGAAAGACACGCATGCACTTTCTGAAGCTGCATTTATTTCAGTGCTGGAAGTGCTGACAGCAAATGGTGTCGATGTCGTTGTACAGGAAAATAATGGTTTTACACCAACTCCTGCTATTTCTCATGCCATTCTGTCTTATAATCGCCAGCGGAAAAATTTAGCAGATGGGATTGTAATCACGCCATCCCATAATCCACCAGAAGATGGCGGTATTAAATACAATCCACCGAATGGTGGCCCCGCGGATACGGATCTGACTTCCGTTATTGAGAATCGTGCTAATGAATTGTTAGCAAATAACCTGAACGGGGTTAAACGTCAGCCTTATGAGCAGGCATTGAAAAGTGAATATCTGCATCCACAAGATTTGGTTGAACCTTATGTGACTGCATTAGGTGAAGTTGTGGATATGTCTGCCATTCAAAAGGCGGGTTTGAAAATTGGCATTGACCCGCTGGGTGGTTCAGGTATTGCTTACTGGCAGCGTATTGGGGAGTTCTATAACCTCGATCTGACATTGGTGAATGACAATATTGACCAGACATTCCGTTTTATGACGCTGGATCGTGATGGTGTGATCAGAATGGATTGCTCATCACGTTGGGCAATGGCGGGTTTACTGGAACTACGTGATAAGTTTGATTTAGCTTTTGCTAATGATCCCGATTATGACCGTCACGGGATCATTACGCCAGCAGGTTTGATGAACCCTAATCATTATCTGGCGACAGCAGTGGATTATCTATTCCGTCACCGTCAACAATGGTCTGAAAAAGTTGCAGTGGGTAAGACATTGGTTTCCAGTGCCATGATTGATCGTGTTGTGACTGATCTGGGACGTGAATTGGTGGAAGTTCCTGTTGGCTTTAAATGGTTTGTTGATGGGCTATATAAAGGCGAATTGGGCTTTGGTGGAGAAGAAAGTGCGGGTGCATCTTTCCTGCGTTTTGACGGTACACCGTGGTCAACAGATAAGGATGGTATTATTCTTTGTCTGCTTGCAGCAGAAATGATGGCGGTTACCGGAGAAAATCCGCAGCAACGCTATAATAAATTAGCTGCGCGTTTTGGTACACCGAGTTATAGCCGTCTTCAGGCACCGGCAAGCCATCAACAAAAAGCACAATTGTCCAAATTGTCACCGGAAATGGTTAAAGCTGATAGATTGGCGGGTGATCCTATTACGGCCCGTTTGACAACCGCTTCAGGCAATGGTGCTTCCATTGGTGGGTTGAAAGTGATGAGCGACAATGGCTGGTTTGCTGCTCGTCCTTCTGGTACGGAAGAAGCTTATAAAATCTATTGTGAAAGTTTCCTTGGTGCTGAACACCGTGAAAAAATTGAACAGGAAGCTCAGGAAATTGTCAATCAAGTACTCGCTGCGGGTTAATCGACGCTTAACAATAATAAAAGGAAAGCCGTAGCTGTGACTGCGGCTTTTCCGTGGAGATTACTGCGCAATAGAACAAAGCGGTAAGGAAAAATGGAAGCTGGCTCCACCTTTTTCATTATTCGTTGCCCATATTTTTCCGTTATGGATTTCAATAATGCTATAACAGATTGTCAACCCTAATCCGGCATTAGGTACAGTTGATTTTCGGTGATTATGTGAGAATTTATCAAAGATAGATTGTTCTTGCCCTATTGGAATACCTGAACCTGTATCCCAAACTTCAATATTAACTTGTTTTTTTTCAACAATGGCTTTGATGCCTAATGCTGAATCTTGATTAGTATACTTGATGGCATTCTCCAATAAATTGATAAAAACACGCTCTAATAAGGAAGCGTCACACTGTAGGGTTAAATTGGGGGGTAGGGAAAGTTCTACAGGATAACGGCTGAGTGCATAGCTTAATGAATGCAGGGCATTACCAACAATTTTTTCCAATGAATAACAGCCAAAATTGGGCTGAAGACTGCCTGATTGAATACGTACTATATCCAGAACGTTATTCACCAGATGTGAGGTATTGAGGATTTGTTGGTGAATTTGCTGAAATTGCTTGGCATGACGAGAATTTTCAATGGATAAATCTAATCTTAGTGCTTCTGTCTGTTCAGTGAGGATTGTCAGTGGCGTCAGTAAATCGTGGGACAGTGCAGTCAGAAATGCGTTGCGCAATTGTTTCCATTTGTTATCTAATTTGGCTGTTTCTGCACCACGGGCCAAATGTAATCGTTCTAAGGCGTTAGCAATAATTCCAGTAAAAATATGCAGTAACCGCTGTTGTTCCGGTACTAGTAATTGACGAAGGTTAGGTGATTCAATTGCAAGAACAGCAAATACTTGCGATGGAGTCGCTATGGGAATCAACTGATAAGGTACGCCCGGCAGCGTATCCGTACCGGCTCCGGCAGGTTGTTTTTTCTCAAAACACCATTTGGCAATGGCTTCATCAACCAACATTTGCCCACCATTGTAGGATTTCACCTGATATAGGCGGTTGCTGTTATCTGGTAGTAACAGTCCTGTTTTGGCCTGAAAGCTATTAGATAAAAAGTGGTAGCTGATCCGGGCAACATCTTCTTCATTCAAGGCCCGGCTGAGTTCACGGGTAATTTCATATAAGTGCCGTGTCCGCTGTTCACGATGGCGGGCAACTCTGGCTTGATAACGTATACCCGCAGTCAGGTTTCCCACAACAACCCCTACGATCAGCATGACGATAAAGGCGAGCAGGTACTGCATATCTTTCACTGCCAGTGACCAATGTGGCTGAACGAAAAAGAGATCGAAACTGACAACATTGATAAAAGCGGCAAAGACTGACGGCCAACGTCCATAAAACAGGGCGATGACAACAACACCGAGTAGGTAGAGTGTCACCAGATTAGCTTTATCAAGAGGCAGTAAAACAGCACGGGAAAATATGGTGATTAAGGCGCACAATATAATCGCCATCACGAAGCCTGGGATTTGACTGAGCCACTTTTCATTAAATGAGCGGTGATCGGTGTGTTCTTTATTATGAGTATGCCCTTGTCTTTTATCTTCCAGAGCAATAATAATGATATCCAGATCGGGGCCAAGTTTGCCTAAACGTTCAACGAAATCAGAGCGCCATCTGCGGTTAAAAAATTTTGAATACAAACTATGGTAACGCCCCACTATGATTTTACCGAGGTTATGTTCTCTTGCGTAACGAAGAATAGCCCTTTCTTTATGAGGCTCAGAAAGTGTAGCGGTTTCTGCTCCCAACTCTTGTGCCAGCCTTAATGCTTTTAAAATAGTACGCCGTTTGACCTCTGGCAGTCGGTGCAGTTTAGGGGTTTCAACGTAAACAGCATGCCAGATACAATCCAGTTTTGCGGCAAGCCGGGCAGCTTTGCGGATCAGTTTTTCATTTCCTTCATTATCACCTATGCACAACAGTAAGTTATCCCGTGTATGCCACACTGGCTCTTTTCCCCGTGTATCGCGGAAAGCACGCATCTGATCATCCACACGATCTGCTGTGCGACGTAAGGCAAGTTCACGTAAGGCGATCAGATTTCCTTTACGGAAAAAATGTTCGATAGCCCGTTCCGCCTGACCTGATATATAAACCTTGCCTTCGTGGAGCCGCTGGCGCAGATCATCAGGTGGAAGATCGACTAAAACAACATCATCCGCACTATCAAATATGTGATCGGGAATGGTTTCTCGCACCCGGATGCCGGTAATGCCACCGACAACATCATTCAGGCTTTCAAGATGTTGTACGTTGATGGTGGTCAGGACATCAATGCCTGCTTCCAGAAGCTCTTCCACGTCCTGCCAACGTTTAGGATGACGGCAGCCTTGAGGATTACTGAATGCTAATTCATCCATTAAGATAATGGCCGGGCGGCGGGCGATCGCAGCATCAATATCGAATGCTGCTATTCTGCGATTAGCATAGTGGATATGTTTTGGCGGCAGTTGAGGCAAACCTTTCAATAGTGCTGCGGTTTCTTGCCGCCCGTGTGTTTCAACGACACCGACAATGACATCCAAACCCTGAGCCAGTAAACGTTGGGCTTCCTGTAACATGGCATAGGTTTTACCTACTCCGGCACAAGCACCAAAAAATATTTTCAGCTTGCCACGTGGTTTCTCATTCGCCAATGTTAGCAGATTGTCTGGGTCCGGGCGTTGTGGTTCGGTCTGATCCATAAATTATCGGCCTTGTGGTTGCAAGTTATCTAACGCCAGATTAAGTTTCAGGACATTAACTACAGGTTGACCAATGTAGTGCGGCAGTGGAGAAGTTGTGTTTTCCTGAATCAGTTTATTAATTACATTTACTGGTATGTGGCGGATTGTGGCGATGCGCTGTGCCTGGAATTCGGCTGCTTCAGGTGAAATATGTGGGTCAAGTCCGCTACCGGATGCTGTCACTAACTCGACAGGAATTGGCTGGTTTCCCGGGTAGTTAAATAAACGGATTTTAATAATCTGTTGTTGTATTTTATGAAATAAAATCGGGTTAGTCGGTGACAGATTACTTCCTCCGGATGATAGCGCATTATAGGGTTGTCGGGCAGTCATGGAAGGACGCCCATGAAAATAGACGGCTTTGGTGAATTCCTGCCCGATTAATTCAGAACCGATCAATTTTCCATTCTGTTCAATCAATGAACCGGTAGCTTTATGGTGAAACAAGGCTGCTGAGATCCCGGTGATCAGCAGCGGATAAGCAATACCGGTGATCAGGGTAAGAAATATCAACAAAACAATGGAAGAACGTAACCAAATCATTTTTGTCACCTTACTTGATAGTCAAATTCTAGAATCTAATGATTTGAAAGCTGCATTATCTGAAATTGTTTTATTCAAAATTTGTACTACTTAAAACCGAGTGCTGTAAGTAGCATGTCAATAAGTTTGATGCCCGCAAAAGGCATAAGCAAACCACCAAGACCATATATCCATAAATTGCGCCGCAGAAGTGACAGTGCATTCATCGGACGATAACTGACACCTTTCAGAGCCAATGGCAGCAAAAAGATAATGATGATCGCATTGAAAATAACCGCCGACAGTACTGCCGATTGCGGTGAATGGAGGTGCATAATGTTCAGAGTATTAAGCTGCGGATAAGTGACGGAAAATGCGGCAGGAATAATGGCAAAATATTTGGCAATATCATTAGCAATACTAAATGTGGTCAAAGAACCTCGGGTCATTAGCATTTGTTTACCAATACGTACCACTTCAATTAATTTGGTGGGATTAGAATCCAAGTCCACCATATTGCCAGCCTCTTTGGCCGCTTGAGTACCTGAATTCATCGCAACGGCAACATCAGCTTGAGCCAGAGCGGGAGCATCGTTTGTACCATCACCAGTCATTGCAACCAAACGCCCTTCAGATTGATATTGGCGGATTAAAGTCAGTTTCGCTTCGGGTGTGGCCTCTGCGAGAAAATCATCAACTCCTGCTTCTGCGGCGATGGCCGCAGCGGTCAGATGATTATCGCCGGTGATCATGACAGTCTTGATCCCCATCCTACGCATTTCATTGAAACGCTCCTTAATACCACCTTTGATAATATCTTTTAGGGCAACGACTCCCAAAACCCGCTGATTTTCGGCAACAACCAATGGCGTCCCCCCTTTGCTTGCTACTTGCTGTACCAGTAGATTAATAGCTTCAGGAAATTGACTACGGTTGGCTTCAATATGGCGGCGGATAGCATCAACTGCTCCCTTGCGGATCATACGGTCGTTAATGTTGACCCCGCTCATGCGGGTCATGGCAGAAAAAGGAACAAACGTAGCGTTTAAGGCACGCAGGTCACGTTCACGCATATTAAAACGTTGTTTTGCCAGGATCACGATGCTACGTCCTTCAGGTGTTTCATCGGCAAGTGAGGAAAGTTGAGCCGCATCAGCCAGTTGTTGCTCCGTCACACCGGGAGCAGGTAAAAACTGAGATGCCTGACGGTTACCTAATGTGATCGTGCCGGTTTTATCCAGCAACAGAACATCTACATCACCTGCGGCTTCAATGGCACGCCCACTGGTGGCAATGACATTGGCTTCCAACATGCGACTCATACCCGCAACACCGATAGCAGAAAGTAATCCACCAATGGTGGTGGGAATTAAACAAACTAACAGTGCAATCACCACTGTGACCGTAATAGGAGCACCGACATGGTTGACTTCAACACTGAATAAGGAAAAAGGGAATAAGCTGGCACAGGTTAGCAGGAAAATGATGGTGAGAGCAGTCAGTAGAATCGAGAGGGCAATTTCGTTCGGTGTTTTTCGCCGTTTGGCGCTTTCAACCATTGAGATCATTCTGTCGAGGAAGGTTTCTCCCGGATTGACAGAACATTCTACGACTAGCCAATCTGATAACACTTGGGTCCCCCCCGTTACGGAAGCAAAATCTCCTCCTGACTCCCGGATCACCGGGGCGGACTCCCCTGTGATAGCACTTTCATTAACAGAAGCGCCGCCTTCAATAACTTCCCCATCACAAGGGATAATTTCCCCCGCTTCTATGAGTACAATATCGCCTTTGCGTAAACTATCTGAAGTGACTTTCTCTTTTGTCGCGTCGTGACTGGGTGCAGAAAGTCTGGTGGCCCAAGTTGTTTGTTTTACCCCTTTCAGGCTAGAAGCCTGAGCCTGACTGCGTCCTTCTGCCAGCGCTTCGGCAAAATTGGCAAACAGTACAGTGAACCATAACCATAAAGCAATTGCCCCAGTAAAGCGTGCATCGCCCTCTGCCTGACCGATTAATATACCGAGCCATAACAAGGTAGTCAGGCCGCTACCAAGATAAACGACAAACATGACCGGATTGTGCCACTGAATGGCTGGATGACATTTTTTTATTGAATCGATAATCGCTTGGCGAATGAGATCGGATTCAAATAATGCCTGTTTTTTATTTCTCATTACTTATCTCACAATGTATCTCACAACTTCACCTAATGTGATAGTTGCCAAAGTTGTAAATGTTCAGCAATAGGGCCAAGAGCCAATGCGGGGATGAAAGTGAGGGCGCCAATTAATAAGATGACCAAAATGAGTAAACCAATGAATAAGGCACTATGCGTTGGTAGCGTACCGTTACTGATCGGCTGGCGTTTCTTACTACTCATGGAACCAGCGATGGACAGTACAGGCAGAATGACACCAAAGCGCCCAAGAAACATCACTATTCCTAAGAGCAGATTGTAAAATAGGTTGTTGGCTTCTAGGCCAGCGAAAGCACTACCATTATTGTTTGCCGCAGATGTGACAGCATAAAGTATTTCTGTGAAACCGTGTGCTCCGGGATTGGTTACGGCCGCTCGTCCCACATCAAACGAAACTGACAATGCCGTTCCTAGCAAGATAAGAGAGGGAGTAACTAGAATTGCAAGAGCGACCATTTTCATTTCATGAACATCAATTTTCTTGCCCAAATATTCAGGAGCACGACCTATCATCAGACCCGCAATAAAGACGGCTAACAGAACAAAGAGCAACATGCCATAGAGCCCGGCGCCTACACCACCAAATACGACTTCGCCAATTTGCATTAACCAGAGTGGTATCATGCCTCCTAATGCCGTGAAAGAATCATGCATTGCATTGACTGCTCCACAAGAGGCTGCTGTCGTGATTATGCTGTAAAGGGAGGAAACAAGAATACCAAAGCGACTTTCCTTTCCTTCCATATTGATATTGCTGTTGACTCCTAATTGCATGAAGTGGGGATTACCCGCAGTTTCGGCGTACATCACAACAGATACAGAAATAAGGAAGATAATGCTCATTGCCCAGAGTAAGGCATAACCCTGGCGATTATCTCCGACAACCAGACCAAATGCGAAACACAAGGCGCTAGGGATCAGGAAAATTGCAAGCATTTGTACAAAGTTGCTGATGGCATTTGGGTTTTCAAAAGGGTGTGCTGAATTTGCTCCAAATACGCCCCCGCCATTTGTTCCCAGTAACTTGATAGCTTCCTGAGAAGCAACCGGCCCCATAGGGAGCAGTTGTTGTTGTCCTTCAAGGGTATGGATTGCAACATAGGGAGAGAAATTTTGAATCACGCCCTGGCTGGCAAAGATAAGAGCAAAAATGATCGCCAGAGGTAACAGTAGATATAGCGTGATACGAGTGATGTCAACCCACGCGTTCCCCAGCGTTTTTACACCCTGACGGGAAAATGCTCGTATTAAGGTAAACGCAATGGCAATACCTGTAGCGGCTGACAGGAAGTTTTGCACTGTTAATCCTGCCATTTGGCTCAGATAACTGAGGGTGTTTTCGCCACTGTAGGCTTGCCAGTTAGTATTAGTTATAAAGCTAATTGCTGTATTGAGTGCCAAATCCCATTTCATACCTGCAAAATGTTGTGGATTGAGTGGCAGATGTTTTTGACTTATCAGCAGGATAAATAATAACAGCAAACCTGCAACATTGAATATAATAATGGCAAATGTATATTGCCACCAATTCATTTCTTTGAAGTTATCACCAGGTTTTTGTAAGCCACAACAACGCCATAAGATTATTTCTGTATTTGTAATCCAGCGAGGTAATTCTCCTTCGATTAGGTTAGCGATAAAATTTCCAAGAGGTTTACTTAATATAAATAGAAATAATAAGAAAGTGGCTATCAGCAGAAAAGAAGAGGTTTCCATTTAGAAATCCTCCGCATTTAATAGCGCATAAATCAAATAGAACAGTAATAGCACTACTAGGATCGCGCCAACAATAATGAGTAATTTATTCACCACTTATCTCCTTGTTTACTTCTTAATAGCTGTTTATATCTTAATAACTGTTTACATTTTAATAACAACAGGCGATTGAAAATAAAAGTGACCATATAAAGAAGATTAAAAAGAGAACCTGAAAACGTAAAATATAAATAAATTTGATTGATTCAATGTTATAAAAAATAAGTTTAGCAAATTCTAATGGGTTAATTTTATGTTTTTAAAATGTTTGTTTTGTTTCTGTTTAGATGTTTTTTTGTAATAAAATTACGTTCCGACAAAAAAAGAGTGATTTTAAGCACTAAAAAAGTGGTCTGATCAGTAGTAAAATTTCATTTCATTGAGTAAAATTTAGTATATCTTACAGGTATTGCCCATTTAGGAGGGTCTTTATGTCTACATATCGTGAATATTCTCGGCATCAGGTTCTCTTGCGGCGTATTGGCGCTGTCGCAGTAGGTGTCATTGCGCTTCCTGTTATGTTATTTAGCCGAAACCGTGCCCGTTTTTACAGCTACTTGCATAAAGTATGGGTAAAAACAAGTGATAAACCCGTATGGTTAGAGCGTGCAGATATTGCCTCTGACACGTTAATTCCCTGAATTTTCTACTCTATGACTGGCTGTTCTTCGTTTTTTCTGCATAATGTTTCCTGACTGATATAGCCTACTGAATATAGAATTAAATGTAGTATTCTGACACCTTGCCAGCTTAAGCTGGCAAGGTGTTTTGCTCTTAATTGCTTATGACTACTGATGTTGTTATTTAATACATATATATCACTTTGGCTAAGCGAAGAATAGGTACGTCTTCTATGGTGAAAAAGCTAAATAATAAGGGGGGTGTAATGAATAATGTTGAATTAGAGCATGTACTCAATACGGAACTGAATGTTCGTGAGTTTCAGGATTATGCCCCTAATGGATTACAGGTGGAAGGACGCCGTCATATTCAACGGGTTATAACGGGCGTGACAGCATGTCAGGCTCTACTGGATGAAGCTGTTCGTTTGGAAGCTGATGCTGTCATCGTACATCATGGGTATTTTTGGAAGAATGAATCACCTGTTATTCGGGGTATGAAACGCCGTCGTTTACAAACTTTACTCTGCAATGACATCAACCTGTATGGCTACCATCTCCCGCTGGATGCTCATCCTACATTGGGCAATAATGTTCAGTTAGCACGTCAGATGGGCGTGAAAATCATAGGAACGATTGATCCATTACTTCCTCATGGTGCATTTGATCAACCGATTACTCCGGCAGAATTATCTGAGCGTCTTGAAAAAAGATTGGAACGCAAGGTACTGCATTGTGGCGATAACGCCAGGGAAGAGATCCGCACTATCGCATGGTGTACAGGTGGCGGACAAAGTTTTATTGAGCAAGCTGCTGAATTTGGTGTTGATGCTTTTGTTACTGGTGAAGTATCCGAAAAGACCATCCATGTTGCCCGTGAAATGGGGTTACATTTTTATTCGGCAGGGCACCATGCCACTGAGCGCTATGGCATCAAAACGCTTGGTGAATGGCTGGCGAATCATCATGGGTTGGATGTCACTTTTATTGATATTCCTAATCCGGCTTGATGTGTATCACAGATTTTTCAATGAAAGAGGCTATTTAATCAATAGCCTCAGTTTTTTTATTGATCAGGGTATTATTTACTTACGTGATAAAAAGATAATTATGACTCCACTGTAGATCAATATCGTACCTAACGCTTGACTCCAACCAGCAAGCGCTAAGCCAGCCCCTAACAGCAAATAGTAAAATAACCCTAACAAAGCGCCTGCGGTGCCCAATCTATCTGTATAGCGATTTAATGCAGATGCCAAAATATTGGGGATTGCAAGGCCATAAGCAATCACAATACCCAACATAGGGAAAATAAACAGCCATCTATTTTCAAGCAGATAAACACCAATCCCGCTTAATAAGACGAGCCATGCCGCAAGAGATATGATTTTTCTAGTTGGCCAGTTCTTTGTTAAAAATTGCTTATTAAATACTGACCCCACCCCAACACCGAGTGTGAAGAGTAGCCCTGTATAACCGAAAAGCTCTGGTGATAATCCGAATTGTGCAAAGCGGAAAGGAGCCAGTTGATAGTAGCTGAATAGACAAACATTGAATAAAGCGATGAGAAACGCACTTCGCCAAATGGCAATATCTTTCAACATCATGCTGGCGGTATCAGATAGCGCAACTTTTGTTACAGTTAACGGGCGTGTTTCTGGTAAGCGCATAACAGACCAACTGCTCAAAATAGCAGCCAAAATAGTCAATCCTGCGAATACGGCCTGATAACCGCCAAAATGATTCAGTACAGAGCCGCTGATCATACCAACGGCAGGGCTGGCAGCCAATGCAATGCCCATAATGGAGAAAACACGTGCCAGTTCTTCTCCCTGATAACTATCGCGCATGATAGTTTGTGTCCCGATTGAGCTGGCCGCTGCTCCGAAAGCGGATAATATTCTGGCAACCAGTAGTAACCAGAAGTGCTCTGCTAATAACGCCATAACACAAGCCAGACCATAGAGTAATAATCCGGCAATAATAGCAGGACGTCTGCCAATAACATCACACATGCGACCCCATACGACAACACCAAAAGCAAAGGCAAGAAAGTAGAGTGACAAGGTTTGTGAGGCTTGTCCTGCACTGACGGCAAAACTATTGGCAATATTGATCAGGGCAGGACTATAGATAGTTTCCACAATTTGAGGAAACATCATTAAAGCAATAGCGAGCCAAAGTGATGGTTTAACTTGCATGGTATTTTTTCGTCAATGTTTGATGACCAGAAGGTTAGCATTCTGATAACTGTCTATTTATAATAAAAAAGACAATAAATTTATATAATCGGACATTAATTTAACGGGAGCTAGCGTGGCATGGTTGAGGCAAAGTGATCATTTTGATCCTGACAGTTTGAATGTACCTGTAGTAGGCATTGCGGCAGAGTTGGGGCAGCACGATTCGGGTTTTCATCAACATAATATGGGGCAGCTACTGTTTACTCAGCGGGGTTGTATCAAGATCACTTTGGCTAATCAGATTTCTGTTTTACCTCCGACCAGAGTGGCATGGATCCCGCCAAAGACATTACATCGGGCGGAAATGCGAGGCTCTGTTGGCTATCGTTCTATCTATATTGATGTTTCTGAAATGGATTGGATACCTGACAGGAGTGAAGTACTGGAAGCTACACCATTGCTACAGGCAGTTTTGGAACGTATTGCAATATCGCCTTTTGATACTGACTGGAATCAGGGAAAAAACGCACACTTATTGGCAGTGTTTTTTGATGAAATTTACGAGGCACGTCGAGAGCCAACTTTATTGCCTTTACCTCAGGATCGTCGTTTGGCCCGTTTGTCGTTTGAGCAATTACCTCCACCACTACAGGAAATGGCTACTTATATCGGTGCCAGTGAAAAAACCATTACCCGCATATTTCAGCGTGAAACGGGAATGAGTTACCAACAATGGCGGCAACAATGGCGATTGATTAAGGCAATTGAATTATTAGCACAGGGTAAGATGATATCTTATGTGGCTCAGGAGTTAGGGTTTACCAATGACAGTACTTTTGTCACGTTCTTTCGCAAAATCATGGGAAAGCCGCCACGTGAATATATGGCAGGCTAAGGGGCAAAAGCAGTTGCAGGGGATTTGAGGAGGAGAAATAACTGATAGTGTCACCAGTAGAAGACATCATAATTGTTGAAATAATAACGGGGATATACATAGCGGATACTGCACCTCACTGTCAGATGGCAAGCCAATTGTGGTGGATTGGCAGGTAAGGTGCAGTATATACACGCTTCAGAATATAAAGTGTGTCAGTAAGTTTGTCAGATTATTTTTGAATCTGACTTGTGAAGTCGCGCTTAGCATGACCAGTATAAAGCTGGCGAGGACGCGCAATCTTCAAGCCATCGTCATGCATTTCATTCCAGTGTGCAATCCAGCCAATTGTACGGGCAATGGCAAAGATTACGGTAAACATGGAGGATGGAATCCCCATTGCTTTTAGAATAATACCGGAATAGAAATCGACATTCGGATACAGTTTTTTCTCAATAAAGTACGGATCGTTCAGGGCGATACGTTCCAGCTCCATGGCAACTTCCAACAAACTATCATTCAGACCAAGTTCATCCAGTACTTCATGACAGGTTTCACGCATCACGGTTGCGCGTGGGTCATAGTTTTTATAGACGCGATGACCAAAGCCCATCAGGCGGAAGGAGTCATTTTTATCCTTGGCGCGTGCGACAAATTCAGGAATGTGATCGACAGTCTGGATCTCTTCCAGCATACGCAGACAAGCTTCATTTGCGCCACCATGTGCAGGCCCCCACAATGATGCAATCCCCGCAGCAATGCAGACGAATGGATTCGCACCAGAAGAACCCGCGGTACGTACTGTTGAAGTTGAAGCATTCTGTTCATGATCCGCATGCAGAATAAAAATGCGATCCATTGCTTTTTCCAACACCGGATTGACTTTATATTCTTCACAAGGCGTTGAGAACATCATATACAGGAAGTTACCGGCATAAGAAAGATCATTACGAGGATAAACAAAAGGTTGACCAATGGAGTATTTGTAACACATTGCTGCCACAGTTGGCATTTTGGATAACAGACGGTATGCAGTGATTTCACGGTGTTGAGGATTATGAACATCCACTGCATCGTGGTAGAAGGCGGCAAGAGCGCCAGTCACGCCACAAAGTACAGCCATAGGGTGAGAATCACGGCGGAAACCGTGGAACAGACGGGTAATCTGTTCGTGGATCATCGTATGACGAGTCACAGTTTTTTTGAATTTTTCATATTCTTCGGGTGTTGGTGGCTCCCCGTACAGCAGAATATAACAAACTTCCAGATAGTTTGATTTCGTTGCGAGCTGATCGATGGGAAAACCACGGTGCAGCAAAATGCCTTCGTTGCCATCAATATAGGTGATTTTCGACTCGCAGGAGGCAGTGGAAGTGAAACCGGGATCGTAGGTATAGAAGCCTTTTGAGCCGAGGGTACGAACGTCAATCACTTCAGAACCTAGGGTTGGCGTTAGTACGTCTAGTTCGATAGCAGCTGAACCATTTATGGTCAACGTAGCCTTTTTATCAGCCATTTACATCTCCTTAGCGCTTATTTTTTATAACCCCTAACAACCTTCAGATAGGCGCAATTTTTCACTGTGCCGACGGCATTGTGCTACCGGAGAGAATTAAAAATCAGGCTGTATACATTTAGTGCTGAAATCTCATTTACGGACGACAATCGTTTTCAGGTTGTTAAAAAGTTTCTGGATGTCATATCTAAAGTATTTTTAACATAAAATGTTACTATTTTGTGTCATAATGATACTTTTATAAAGCTCGCGTTTTTCGTGAAGTTTACTTTTTCATCGGAAAACGACGGTGGATAATATGCACCGCCATATATGTAAGATAAATGTTTAATCTTTGTCAAACAAGATAGTGGTTTTTATGATAAATGTTTGAAGCGTGATCTTACTCACTGTTCAAGCTAAATGTTAATAATCATATTGTGTGGGAATTGTAATAACAATGTGAAGTACTTATACTGCGTTAAGGTCTCCGGATACCTGATGTAGGAGCACCCAGCGTAATCAAATCACAACGTTTGATGAACAGTAAGGATTGTTAAATTAATGATGTTGTGTCTTTGTATCCTCTTAACGCTGTCTGATTCCCACCCAGGGCCGGAGGATGGAAAATAAAAAAAAGCTGTGTGGGCAAAATTGTGAAAAAACAAAGACCTGTCAACCTCGATCTGCGGACGATAAATCAACCCGTCTCCGCGATAGCTTCGATCTTGCACCGTATCTCAGGCGTCATCACCTTTATAGCAGTCGGCATTTTGCTGTGGTTGCTCGGTATGTCACTGTCTTCGCAAGAGGGCTTCCAGCATGCATCTGAAATTATGACTGGCTTTTTCGCCAAATTTATCCTGTGGGGGATATTAACGGCATTGGGTTACCACATATGTGGTGGGATCCGCCATGTTTTAATGGATTTTGGCTTTTTGGAAGAGAGCCTTGCTACTGGTAAAACTTCTGCCAAAGTGGCAATAGTGATCGCAGTTATTCTGTCTATTCTGGCCGGGGTATTAATATGGTAAGCAACGCATCCGCATTGGGGCGCACGGGTATTCAGGACTGGCTGTTGTTACGTGCATCTGCAATCGTTATTGTTTTATATGTTCTTTATCTCGTTGGTTTTGTAGCAACAACGTCAGACATCACCTATGAAGTCTGGAGTGGTTTTTTTTCTTCATCTCTCACTAAAGTGTTCACCATATTGGCACTGATTTCTATTCTGGTTCACGCATGGATCGGAATGTGGCAGGTGCTGACAGATTATGTGAAGCCACTGGCACTGCGTCTTGTGTTGCAACTGGTGATTATTGTTGCGCTGCTGGCTTATTTGATTTACGGAACAATTGTTGTGTGGGGTGCATAAATGAAACTGCCGGTAAGAGAGTTTGACGCTGTTGTTATTGGTGCTGGCGGCGCAGGTATGCGTGCTGCATTGCAAATTTCACAAATGGGCTTGTCTTGTGCCCTGATTTCTAAGGTTTTTCCGACTCGATCCCATACAGTTTCAGCACAGGGTGGCATTACCGTTGCTCTGGGTAACTCTCATGATGATAACTGGGAATGGCATATGTATGACACGGTAAAAGGCTCCGACTATATCGGTGACCAGGATGCCATCGAATACATGTGTAAAACTGGCCCTGAAGCGATTTTGGAACTGGAACACATGGGGTTGCCATTCTCACGCTTGGATGATGGACGTATCTATCAGCGTCCATTTGGTGGGCAATCCAGAAATTTTGGCGGTGAGCAAGCTGCCCGCACAGCTGCTGCTGCTGACCGTACTGGTCACGCATTACTTCATACCCTTTATCAGCAAAACCTGAAAAATCATACGACCATTTTTTCTGAATGGTATTCTCTGGATCTGGTAAAAAACCAAGATGGTACTATTGTTGGCTGTACAGCCATCTGTATTGAAACAGGTGAAGTTGTCTATTTCAAAGCT
Organism: Xenorhabdus sp. SGI246; assembly: GCF_040838225.1. Lineage (NCBI taxonomy): Bacteria > Pseudomonadati > Pseudomonadota > Gammaproteobacteria > Enterobacterales > Morganellaceae > Xenorhabdus > Xenorhabdus sp. SGI246. The sequence goes on along the minus strand of NZ_JBFPEZ010000025.1, from coordinate 8,617 downwards.
AAGGCAACAATTCTCGCAACAGGCGGTGCAGGCCGTATTTTCCAATCTACGACTAATGCTCACATCAATACTGGTGATGGTGTTGGTATGGCATTGCGTGCTGGTGTTCCTGTCCAGGATATGGAAATGTGGCAATTCCATCCGACAGGAATTGCGGGTGCTGGTGTATTGGTGACAGAAGGCTGCCGTGGTGAAGGTGGTTATCTGCTGAATAAAGATGGTGAACGCTTTATGGAGCGTTATGCACCAAATGCTAAAGATCTAGCTGGTCGTGATGTGGTTGCACGCTCTATGATGATCGAAATCCGTGAAGGTCGCGGTTGTGAAGGCCCATGGGGACCTCACGTGAAATTGAAGCTGGATCATTTGGGTAAAGAGGTTCTGGAATCGCGTCTGCCGGGTATTCTTGAACTGTCCCGCACTTTTGCCCATGTAGATCCTGTAAAAGAACCGATTCCGGTGATCCCAACCTGCCATTACATGATGGGCGGAATTCCAACTAAGATTACTGGTCAGGCACTGACTATTGATGAGAAAGGCGAAGATGTTATCATTCCGGGCTTATTTGCTGTGGGTGAAATCGCTTGCGTATCTGTTCATGGTGCGAACCGTTTAGGGGGTAATTCATTACTGGATTTGGTGGTTTTTGGTCGCTCTGCTGGTTTGCACTTGAAAGAGTGCCTGATGGAACAGGGAACCAGCCGTGATGCCAGCGAGTCTGATGTTGAAGCAGGCTTGCAACGTCTGAACCGTTGGAACAATACCCGTTCAGGCGAAGATCCAGTTGAAATCCGTAAGGCATTGCAGGCTTGTATGCAGCACAACTTCTCTGTATTCCGTGAAGGTGATGCGATGGCGAGGGGATTAGATGAATTGAAAGTCATCCGTGAGCGCCTGCAAAATGCCCGTTTGGATGATACATCATCAGAATTCAATACCCAGCGCATCGAATGTCTGGAATTGGATAACCTGATGGAAACCGCTTATTCGACTGCTGTAGCAGCAAATTTCCGTACAGAAAGTCGTGGAGCACATAGCCGTTTCGATTATCCAGAGCGTGATGATGCAAATTGGCTGTGCCATAGCTTGTATTTACCGCAGACTGAGAGCATGACCCGTCGTGAAGTGAACATGCAGCCAAAATTGCGTGAAGCCTTCCCGCCAAAAGTGCGTTCTTACTAATTGCGTTGTTGATGTTCCAGTTGCGGAGAAATAGATTATGAAACTTGAATTCTCAATTTATCGTTATAATCCGGATGTAGACAACGTACCCCGTATGCAGGATTACACGCTGGAAGCTGAAGAAGGGCGTGACATGATGCTGCTGGATGCACTTATCCAGTTGAAGGAACAAGATCCAACGTTGTCATTCCGCCGTTCGTGCCGTGAAGGTGTATGTGGTTCTGACGGTCTGAATATGAATGGTAAAAATGGGTTGGCTTGTATTACTCCTGTCTCAGCACTACGCCGTGGTAACAAGAAGATTGTTATTCGTCCGCTGCCTGGTTTGCCAGTTATTCGTGACCTGGTTGTTGATATGGGGCAGTTTTACGCGCAATATGAAAAAATCCGTCCTTATTTGCTCAATGACGGTAAAAATCCACCTGCACGTGAACATCTGCAATCACCAGAACAGCGTGCAAAACTGGATGGTCTTTATGAATGTATCTTGTGTGCCTGCTGTTCGACGTCATGCCCGTCATTTTGGTGGAACCCGGATAAATTTATTGGGCCAGCGGGTCTTTTAGCTGCATATCGTTTTCTAATTGATAGCCGTGATACTGAAACCTCATCCCGATTAGATGGACTGAATGATGCTTTCAGTGTCTTCCGTTGTCATGGGATCATGAACTGCGTCAATGTGTGTCCTAAAGGCCTTAACCCGACAAAAGCGATTGGGCATATTAAGTCAATGTTGTTAAGGCATAGTGCTTAATTAAAGTATTATTTATTTAAATATACTGACAATGTATAGATAGTGCATAAATAACACATAAATTGTGTGTAAATAATGCATATAAGGTTGCCCTCCACAATTTTGAAATAAATATCAAACCAGTGGAGGGCATAAAGAATGAAAAATGATAAATTGCCTGCTGCTAATGACGGCGTATGTTCTTGGAATAAGGGACCTTTAAAAACTGAGAGACAGTTTTTAAAGGTTCCTTGAAGGGTAGGATAACCCAAATAAAGAACATGCATTAAGCACGTCCAAATGAACCTTTTATCAACACCGCTTATTAATAAAGCGGTATTTGTTAACCACGGCGAAAACTAAAGCTTTTAAAGCTTAAGGGATCACAATGCAGAACGGTGCAATGAAGGACTGGCTGGACTCAAGCTTTCTGGCTGGTGCAAACCAGTCTTACATAGAGCAAATCTATGAAGACTATATAACCGATCCTAATTCTGTTGATACAGGTTGGAGAGAAATTTTCCAACAATTACCGGATGCAGGACTTCACGGGGAACAACTTCACTCACAGACACGTGATTACTTCCGTCGTCTGGCAAAGGATGCCACTCGTTACCACACTTCAGTCAGCGATCCAGCAATGGATGCAAAACAAGTTAAGGTTTTGCAGCTTATTAACGCATTCCGCTTCCGCGGTCATCAACATGCGAATCTTGATCCATTGGGATTATGGAAACAGGAACCTGTATCGGATCTCGATCCTGCTTTCCATAATTTAACAAAAGCTGATTTTGAAGAAACGTTTAATGTAGGCTCATTTGCTAGCGGCAAAGAGACAATGAAATTGGCGGATTTGTATGATGCACTGAAACGCATTTACTGCGGCTCTATTGGTGCGGAATATATGCATATCACTAATACAGAAGAAAAACGCTGGATCCAGCAGCGCCTGGAATCTGTCTCTGTCAGCTCACAATTCAGCGCAGATGAAAAACGTCGCTTTCTGGCGGAGTTAACTGCGGCGGAAGGTCTGGAACGTTATCTGGGGGCTAAATTTCCAGGAGCGAAACGTTTTTCTCTGGAAGGCGGTGATGCACTAGTTCCAATGCTGAAGGATTTGATCCGTCATGCAGGCAAGCAAGATACACGCGAAGTTGTACTTGGCATGGCTCACCGTGGTCGCCTCAATGTTCTTATTAATATCTTGGGTAAAAAACCTGCTGATCTGTTTGATGAATTTGCCGGAAAACATAAAGAACATCTCGGAACAGGTGATGTGAAGTATCATCAGGGTTTTTCCTCTGATTTCGAAACCGAAGGCGGTTTGGTGCACTTAGCGTTAGCATTCAACCCATCTCACCTTGAAATTGTCAGCCCTGTAGTTATTGGATCAGTACGTGCTCGCCGTGACCGTCTTGATGAAGGCCAGAGCAACATGGTGTTGCCGGTAACCATTCATGGTGATGCAGCGGTAACAGGGCAGGGGATTGTTCAGGAAACACTGAACATGTCTCAGGCCCGCGGCTATGAAGTTGGTGGTACTGTTCGCATTGTGGTTAACAACCAGATTGGTTTTACGACTTCTAACCCGAAAGATGCCCGTTCAACACAATATTGTACTGATGTTGTAAAAATGGTTCAGGCACCGATTTTCCACGTAAATGCTGATGACCCAGAAGCTGTCGCTTTTGTTACCCGCCTGGCCCTGGATTTCCGTAATACCTTTAAACGAGACGTGATGATTGATTTGGTTTGTTACCGTCGTCACGGTCATAACGAAGCTGATGAGCCAAGTGCAACTCAGCCACTAATGTATCAGAAAATCAAGAAACACCCGACTCCACGTAAGATCTATGCGGACAAACTCATCGCAGAAGGTCTGCTGTCGCCTAACGATGTAACTGAAATGGTCAACTTATATCGTGATGCATTGGATCATGGTGAATGTGTTGTAGATGAATGGCGTCCAATGGGGTTGCATTCGTTTACCTGGGAACCTTACCTGAATCACGAATGGGATGAAGAGTATCCACATAAAATGGATATGAAGCGTTTACAAGATCTTGGCAAACGCATTAGTACCATTCCTGCCGAAGTGGAAATGCACTCTCGTGTTGCGAAAATCTATGCTGATCGTGCAGAAATGGCCAACGGCAACAAACTGTTTGACTGGGGTGGAGCGGAAACACTGGCTTATGCAACTTTGGTTGATGAAGGTATTCCAGTTCGTCTGTCTGGTGAAGATGCTGGCCGTGGTACATTCTTCCACCGCCATGCGGTTATCCATAATCAGGCTAATGCATCTGTTTATGTCCCTCTGGCAAATGTTCACAATGGTCAGGGGGTATTTAACGTATGGGATTCAGTCCTGTCAGAAGAAGCTGTACTGGCATTTGAATATGGTTATGCAACGACAGAGCCTCGTGCATTGACTATCTGGGAAGCCCAGTTTGGTGATTTTGCCAACGTAGCACAGATTGTGATTGACCAGTTCATCAGTTCTGGTGAACAAAAATGGGGTCGTATGTGTGGTCTGGTCATGCTGTTGCCGCATGGCTACGAAGGACAAGGTCCTGAGCACTCATCAGCACGTCTGGAACGTTACCTGCAATTGTGTGCAGAACAGAACATGCAAGTTTGTGTGCCATCAACTCCGGCTCAGGTTTACCACATGCTTCGTCGTCAGGCACTCCGTGGTATGCGTCGTCCTCTGATAGTCATGTCACCTAAATCGTTGTTGCGTCATCCATTGGCGGTCTCCAGCCTGGATGAATTGGCTAACGGTAGATTTGAGACAGTAATAGGTGAAGTTGATGCGTTGGAGCCAAAAGGTGTGAAACGTGTTGTACTTTGCTCCGGTAAAGTTTATTACGATCTGCTGGAACAACGTCGTAAGAACGAGCAGACCGACGTCGCCATTGTGCGCATTGAACAACTGTATCCATTCCCGCGTCAGGACATGCAGACTTTACTTGAACAATATGCTCATGTGCATGATTTTGTTTGGTGTCAGGAAGAGCCACTGAACCAAGGGGCTTGGTATTGCAGTCAACATAATTTCCGTGAAGCGATCCCATTTGGGGCTTCTTTACGTTATGCAGGGCGTCCGGCTTCTGCTTCCCCGGCTGTGGGCTATACATCTGTTCACCAGCAGCAACAGCAAGCTCTGGTTAATGACGCACTGAACGTTGAATAAATAAGGATAGAAAATGAGTAGCGTAGAAATTCTGGTTCCAGACCTTCCTGAATCTGTTGCGGATGCCACTGTTGCGACATGGCATAAAAAACCAGGTGATACCGTAGAACGTGATGACATTTTGGTTGAAATCGAAACAGACAAAGTGATTTTAGAAGTACCAGCAAGTGAAGCGGGTGTTCTGGAATCTATTCTGGAAGAAGAAGGTGCCACTGTACTGTCTAAGCAATTGCTTGGCCGTATTAGCCTGAGTGACAGTACGGGTATGCCGGCTGTAGTGAAAGAACAAACAGAAGCAACACCAGCCCAACGTCAGACAGCGTCTTTGGAAGAAGAAAGCAATGATGCACTGAGTCCGGCAGTTCGTCGTTTGATTGCCGAGCATGATTTAGATCCTGCTGCGATTAGAGGCAGTGGTGTAGGTGGCCGTATTGTGCGTGAAGACGTAGAAAAATATATCGCTGCGAATAAAAAAGAGAGCACTAAAGCCGCTGAATCTGCTCCAGCGGCTCAACCATCTCAGTTGCCACACCGCAGTGAAAAACGCGTCCCAATGACTCGTTTGCGTAAGCGTATTGCAGAACGTCTGCTCGAAGCGAAAAACAACACCGCAATGCTGACGACTTTTAACGAAGTCAATATGAAGCCAATTCAGGAATTGCGTAAGCAATACGGTGATGAGTTTGAAAAACGTCACGGTGTTCGTCTGGGTTTCATGTCTTTCTATGTGAAAGCTGTTGTCGAAGCGCTGAAACGTTATCCAGAAGTTAATGCTTCTATTGATGGCACTGATGTGGTTTACCACAACTATTTTGATATCAGCATCGCAGTATCTACACCTCGTGGTTTGGTGACGCCAGTATTGCGTGATGCAGATGCATTGGGCATGGCTGATATTGAGAAAAACATCAAAGAACTGGCTATTAAAGGCCGTGACGGCAAATTGACCGTTGAAGAGCTCACCGGTGGTAATTTCACCATTACCAATGGTGGTGTCTTCGGTTCCTTGATGTCCACTCCTATCATTAACCCACCACAAAGTGCGATCCTTGGCATGCACGCTATTAAAGATCGCCCAATGGCAGTAAATGGTCAGGTTGAGATCCTTCCAATGATGTACCTGGCTCTGTCTTATGACCATCGTCTGATTGACGGGCGTGAGTCTGTAGGCTTCCTGGTGACTATCAAAGAAATGCTGGAAGATCCAACACGTTTGTTGCTGGATGTATAGCATCACCATCAGGGCGGAGGGTGTTAAATTCCGTCCAGTCTGAAAAAACGATGTTGATGTAAAAAGTGCTGATGTAACAAATTATGCGGCCAGCCTTCGGGCTGGTCATATCCAGAGCAACAAAATAGAAGGTAATTTACCTTTCTTAGATTAAATTATGGATAGAACATCATGAATTTACACGAGTATCAGGCAAAACAACTTTTTGCACGGTATGGCTTACCAGCGCCTGCTGGTTATGCCTGCACTACACCGCGCGAAGCAGAAGAAGCAGCATCCAAAATTGGTGCAGGCCCTTGGGTCGTTAAATGTCAGGTTCATGCAGGCGGTCGCGGTAAAGCCGGGGGCGTGAAAATCGTCAATAGCAAGGAAGATATCCGTGCTTTTGCTGAACAGTGGCTAGGTAAACGACTGGTAACTTACCAGACAGATGCACAGGGGCAACCTGTCCATCAGATCCTGGTAGAAGGGGCTACCGATATTGCTAAGGAGCTGTATCTCGGTGCCGTTGTTGACCGTGGTACACGTCGTGTAGTGTTCATGGCCTCTACCGAAGGTGGTGTCGAAATAGAAAAAGTGGCGGAAGAAACGCCCGAACTGATTCATAAAGCAATCATCGATCCACTGGCTGGCCCTATGTCCTACCAAGGCCATGAACTGGCGTTCAAGCTAGGTCTGACTGGTAAACAAGTCAACCAATTCACTAAAATTTTCCTGGGATTGGCAAACCTTTTCCTTGAACGTGATCTGGCTCTAGTTGAAATTAACCCGTTGGTTATTACAACACAAGGTGATCTTGTCTGTCTGGATGGGAAGTTGGGAGCGGACGGTAATGCTATGTTCCGTCAGGCCGAACTGCGTGAAATGCACGACCCTTCGCAGGAAGATCCACGTGAAGCTCAGGCTGCACAATGGGAACTGAATTACGTTGCGTTGGATGGCAACATTGGTTGTATGGTAAATGGTGCTGGTTTGGCGATGGGAACGATGGACATTGTCAAGCTGCACGGTGGCGCTCCGGCTAACTTCCTTGATGTAGGCGGTGGTGCGACAAAAGAGCGTGTTACTGAAGCCTTCAAAATTATCCTGTCGGATGAAAATGTGAAAGCTGTTTTGGTAAATATCTTTGGTGGTATTGTCCGTTGTGACCTGATTGCTGACGGTATTATTGGTGCGGTGGAAGAAGTAGGTGTTCACGTACCTGTAGTCGTTCGTTTGGAAGGGAATAATGCTGAATTGGGGGCGAAGAAACTGGCTGATAGTGGTTTGAATATCATTGCAGCAACCAGTTTGACAGACGCAGCTAAACAGGCAGTCGCAGCAGCGGGGAACAAATAATGTCTATTTTAATTGATAAAAACACCAAAGTGATTTGTCAGGGTTTCACTGGCAGTCAGGGTACTTTCCATTCAGAACAGGCACTCGCTTACGGTACTCAAATGGTTGGTGGCGTAACGCCAGGTAAAGGTGGTACGCAACATCTCGGTCTGCCCGTCTTTAATACCGTTCGTGAAGCAGTTGAAGCAACAGGTGCGACAGCTTCTGTGATTTACGTACCAGCACCATTCTGTAAAGACTCTATTTTGGAGGCTATTGATGCAGGTATTAAACTGATCATTACTATTACTGAAGGTATCCCAACGCTGGATATGCTGACAGTTAAGGTAAAACTGGATCAGGCTGGCGTTCGTATGATCGGCCCTAACTGTCCGGGTGTTATTACTCCGGATGAATGTAAGATCGGTATTATGCCCGGTCATATTCATAAGGCAGGTAAAGTAGGTATTGTGTCTCGTTCAGGGACTTTGACTTATGAGGCCGTGAAGCAAACAACTGACGCAGGATTAGGTCAATCCACTTGTGTTGGTATCGGCGGTGACCCAATCCCAGGTTCAAACTTTATTGATATTCTGAAACTGTTCCAGGAAGATCCACAGACTGAAGCTATTGTCATGATTGGTGAAATTGGTGGCACAGCAGAAGAAGAAGCTGCTGCGTATATCAAAGAGCATGTCACTAAACCGGTTGTAGCTTACATTGCGGGTGTCACTGCACCTAAAGGTAAACGAATGGGACATGCAGGAGCGATTATTGCAGGTGGTAAAGGTACAGCGGATGAAAAATTCGCAGCACTGGAGTCTGCGGGCGTGAAGACTGTCCGCAGTCTTGCTGACATTGGTGATGCAGTTAAGAATTTATTGACCAGTAAATAGTCACAAAATAAGCTATTTTTATAGAAAAAGGCTGCTTTAAAGCCTGTCTCTTCTACACAAAT